>CAZOQR010000088.1:0-11189 GCA_964581915.1 uncultured Ignavibacteriaceae bacterium
GACTATAACGACGGCGTTGTCACTCCTGCCGCCTTTAATGAGATTATTCTGAATCAGCGTTTCAACTTCCTTGAGGAAACAAAACGTTCTTGCGGGAGCAAACTCTTTCGCGAATTCTTCCTGCAGATTGAAGAGGCCCGAGTGCTGGCTTCCCAGTGCGGGATTCTGAAAATCAATCATCACGGTTATCCTGAAATCATCCTTAAGCGGCAAAGCGACGATATCGACATTGCCCTTCTCATCGTGGTAATGCACTGTATCTTCGATAACGAGATAGTCCCTTTCCTCGTCCTGCTCTATGATACCCGCGTGCATCAGCGTTCTGACGTAATCTTTCGCGCTGCCGTCCATTACAGGCGGTTCGTTGGCGTCAAGTTCAACGATGATGTTGTCGATTTCACAGCCCATTATAGCGGCAAGCACGTGCTCGACCGTATGAACTTCGGCGCCGTCGAGCGCTATCGTGGTTCCCCTCGATATATCTATTACGTGGTCAATATCCGCGGGAATTTCGGGAGAATTTTCAAGGTCGATTCTTTTGAATTTAATCCCGTAGTTCTCGGGAGCGGGTTTAAAAGTCATGTTGGACTTGTTGCCCGTGTGTAATCCGACTCCCGAAAGGGATGCGCTTCCCGCGATTGTCCTTTGCTTTACTAACATTTATTTACTTTTATTTATTATTGATTCCAATATTTTAATTCTTTCTTTAATCGATGGTATTTCTTTTACCGATGCCTCTTCTTTAAGAGCGTCTTTAAAGGGTTTGGAACGGTATCCCATATATGTGCCCGGCTTGTCGATTGACTTTGTAACCCCGACCGATGCGCCGATTATGACGTCGTCGCAAATCGTCAGATGGCCTACGATTCCCGCCTGACCTCCTATCATGCACCTCTTCCCGATTTTCGTCGAGCCCGCGATTCCCGCCTGAGAAACGATTACGGTGTCCTCACCGATCTCGACATTATGCGCAATCTGAATCTGGTTGTCGAGTTTTGCTCCCCTGCATATTTTTGTTTCGCCGATTGTTGCTCTGTCTATGCAGCAGTTGCTTCCTATTTCAACATCGTCCTCTATTACAACAATTCCCGTCTGGGGAATTTTTTTGTATTTCCCTTCCTTGCTGCGGGCGAAACCGAATCCGTCGCTGCCAATAACGGTTCCCGAATGTATTATGACGTTATCGCCTATCCTGCACCCGTGATAAATCACGACGTTGCTGTTCACGACGGAATTTTTTCCGATTACGACTCCGTCCCCTATCGTCACGTTATCCATAATCGCGGAGGAATCACCGACACGGCAGTCTTTTCCGATTACGGTAAAATCACCCGCGTGAACGCCTTTCCCCAGAACCGTATTCTTTCCCAAAACACACCTGTCTGATACGCCCGCTTCAACCGCGTGCGAATCCTTCGAGAAATGCTCGAGCATCGTGACGAAACCAATGTAAGGGTCTTCGACTTTTATAAGTGTAAGGTCCTGACGCGCGGACGGCGGTTCGAATTTTTCCGAAACAATCACCGCGCCCGCTTTCGTGGTTTCGAAATATTTAGCGTAAGCGGGATTCGAGATAAACGTAATTTCATCTCCCGAGGCGTGCTGAATTTCCGCAAAGCGCCGAATCTCGGTATCCGGATTACCGGCGAGAATTCCATTGAGCATTTCGGCAATTTGCTTCGTTCTCATATTACTGCTTTCCCTCTATCACTTTTTGGACTTTCAAAGTAATATCGTATTTTTCATTTACAAACAGAAGGAGTAAATCGCTGTTCCTGTCAAAAACGTAATCAAAATCCTCTTTCTTTGCAACGGTCTCAATAGCCTTGAACACCCTGTCCTGTACGGGTTTCATGAATTCAGTCTGTTTCTGGAAATACTCACCGCCCTCGCCGAACTTCTGTACTTTGAATGTCGAAACAACATTTTCAAGGTCTTTAATATTCTTCTCATACTGCTGTTTCAACTGGTCGGACAGAATTAGTTTCTTTTTTTCGAAATCATCCTTATACCTTTTAAGGCTGTCCTGCAGCGTATTTAGTTGAGTCTGCCACTCCGAAACGAGATTTTCGAGTTTAAGTTTGGCGTCCTTCGCCTCCTGCATGTTGTCGATGATTTTTCTTGAGTCAAGATAACCGACTTTTGTCTGCGCTTTCAGGCTTCCCGCAGATACGGCAAGAAATAAAACCATCAGGGTGACAAGCACCCGCGAAAAAGATTTTTTCAATTTATTAAAATTAAAGTTTAGAAACTTATTATTTTAATTTATCCAGCACCTTGAACGTGATGTCGTATTCCTTGTCACCGTAAATCAGTGTACCGTCCGCCTTATCGAATACGAAGTTTATTTTGAGTTCCTTCGCGACGTTTTCAATCGCCTTGGTGATTTTTTCCTTCAGCGGCTTGAACATCTCGTTCTGTTTCTGTACGAGGTCTTCCTGAACTTTCTGCTTGTAGATAGTAAGAGCATCATCCTGTTCCTGAAGCGCTTTCTGGAGTCCCTGAATTTCCTCGTTCAGTTGTTTCATTTCGGCGTCGGTTTTCACGAGACCCGATTCGACTTTTTTCTGCGCTTCTTCGTATTTCGCCTTGAAGGATTCGGCGTTTGTTTTAAGTTCTTTTTCCTTTGCCTGAATGGTGTCGATATACAATTTCTTCAATCCGTCAAGATCGGCGATAACCTTCTGCGATTCAGGCAGTTGTTTTAAAATTATTTCGCTGTCAACGTACCCGACTTTTATTGTCTGGGCGCCTGTTTCATTTACAAATGCGAATGCTGAAAGAATCAAAAAGAACAATAACACTTTACTCGTTTTCAAAAATAGCTCCTTATATAATTTGATTATGAAAATATATTTTTTTATTCATCAGAAACCTCTTCCGAACTGGAAGTGGAAAAGCCATTTCGGTTCTTCATTTTCCGCGGCTTTTCTGTCAAATCCGTAGCCTAAGTCGAACCCTATCATTCCCACCGCCGGAAGTTGAAGCCTCGTGCCGAATCCGACCGATTTACGCAAATCGAACGGATCTACCTTCGAGAACTCCGACCAGACGTTTCCCGCCTCGGCAAACGCTAAAATGAAAATCGGAATCGGATCGAGTGAAACGGGATATCTGAGTTCCACGCCGTACTTGAGCGCGACTTTTCCGCCAAGATTGCTGCCGCTCGTGCTGTATTTCGGACCAATCCCGCGGTCTTCGTAACCCCTCAGAGCGATTGTGTTGTAAGCGAGTCCGTTCCCGCCCATGTAGAACAATTCAGTCGGGGGAAGATATTTATCGCTCCCGATGGAATTAACCAGATAAAAATTAAAGTTGGAATACAATACGAATCTCGAATTCCTGAAAAGCGGAGTGTAAGTTTCGGCTGTAAAAATGTTCTTGAGGAAGTCCGTGTTTCCGGGAAGGAACGGTCCGCCCGAAAGTTCCGTTGTCAGAGCGACTCTTGTTCCCGTGAGCGGAAATATCGGGTCGAATACAGACGACCTGCTGATTGTCTGACGCAAACTGAACTGGGTTCTGTTGCCTTCCTGATAATACCCGCCGCCGTTTATAACGTCCGTATTCTGGACCTTTACTGACCAGTCGCCCCTGAAAAAGTCATCGGGAAATTTGAATCTTCTTCCGAGATTTATCTGGAGACCCGTCTCACGAACGTCGTATGAATAGAACGTACGCGAATCGAACAGATTAAAACCGAGTGACGTCGGGGTGTCGAGAAACCAGGGTTCCGTAAGTCCTATTGAGAATGTTCTGTATGTTCCCGCCTCTCCGAACTGCCACGAAAAATTAAGCGCCTGACCGCCGCCGCCCGAAAACGGGTGCATTATGTCGAAATTATTGAATGTGAGCCCGAGCGCGCCCGTGAACCCGTAATAACCGCTGTAGCCGACTGACGCGTTGAACTGATCGGATGAGCGCTCCTGTACCAGATATTTTATGTTCACTGTCGAATCGTTCGCAAGCGATATGTCCTGATTCAACTGCTCGGGATTGAAGTAGTTCAGAGCGTTCAACTGCTGTATGCTTCGCTTCACGTTCGCGCGGTTGAAATATTCACCCGGCAGAGTGTACATTTCGCGCCTGAGAACCTTGTCCTTCGTCTTGTCGTTTCCCTCGAAGGAGACAAGCCCGAGTCTGTACTGGTTGTTTTCGGTTATTTTAATTTTAATCTTCACGCGGTCAACGCCCACGTTTGTTTCGTTAACGTCGGCTGTGAATCCAAGATAACCGTTGTCATAATAAAGAGCGCTGAGGTCATTTTCCGTTTCGTTGCCGTAAAGATTCAGTTGAAATTTTCTCATATCGAAGATATCGCCTTTTTTCATGTTGATTCTCGCGTACAGAATCGAATCGGGATATATTTTATTGCCTTCGAAATAAAGAGTATCAATTTTAAACTGTCTTCCTTCGCGCACTTTTATCTTCAGGAACACGTCTTCCTTGTCCTGCGATAGTTTCATGTCGGAACTCACAACTTCGGCGTCCTTGTAACCCAGTTCGTGGTAATAATCCACGATTAATTTCTTGTCATCTTCAAACTTGATTTTCTCGAATCTCGCGCCGTCCCAGAATTTCCACCAGACCTTTTCCGAGATGTTATCCATCGCTCCTTTGAGTTTTTTCGTCGGAACATCGATGTTACCTTCGAATGAAATTTCCCTTACGGTCAGTTTCTTGCCCTCGTCTATTTTAATCCTGATTCGCGCCTCGTTGCTTGCCGAAATCAGTTTGTCAACCTTAACCGAAGCAAGCGCGTAGCCGTCCTCGGCGTAATAAAGTTCAAGGTTGTACGCGACGTCTTTTAGTTTCTGCTCTGAAACGACTTCACCGTTCGCGAGACCGATTTTCTCTTTTATTTCGCTGACCGAAAAATGGTCGTTGCCGGTAATGTCAACGCCTTCGATTCTGGGCAGTTCATCCACGGTAATGACGAGATAAACATCGCGTCCGAATTTCTTATCTACCGTGAGCGCTATGTTGGAAAAGAGTCCGAGTTTCCACAGCCTTCTTATGGATTCCCTCGTTTCATCGGAAGGAATTCCGATTTCCATGTTTTCCCTTAGTCCTGAATATGCTACAATAGTTTTCGAATCATAGACTCTGTTACCCTTAACGGATATGTTGACAATTCTGTACGTGGTGTTCTCATCCTGCGCGATTGAATCCGCGGTGAAAGCGGCGGAAAGCATCATCAGCATAAGCACGAACAGGTATTGGATTTTTTTTACTGCCATTATTGGTTTTGCTTTTTGTTTAATTGTTCGCTGACCAGCCCGAATCTGCGTTCGCGTTTCTGAAATTCTCTGATAGCATTGTAGAGATGCTGTCTTCTGAATTCGGGCCAGAAAACGTCATCAATGTATATTTCCGTGTAAGCGAGTTCCCAGAGAAGGAAATTGCTTATACGGTACTCGCCGCCTGTTCTTATCATCAGGTCGGGGTCGGGAATTCCGCTCGTCGCAAGATAAGAGGGAAACAAATTCTCGTTTATATCTTCAGTCTTTATCTTTCTACTTTCTACGTCCCCCGCAATTTTCCTGACAGCGTTTATGATGTCCCATCTGCCGCTGTAACTGAGCGCGAGATTCAGCGTCATCAGTTTGTTGTCCTTCGTCTTGCGCATCGCGTCCTGAAGTTCTTTGTAAACGATATCAGGAAGTTTTTCCAGATTTCCCGTAGCAATCAGCCTTACGTTGTTCTCGTGAAGCCTGTCGGTTTCGTTCTTCAGGGATTTAATAAGAAGTTTCATTAAAATCGTGACTTCGTCTTTGGGTCTTTTCCAGTTCTCGGTCGAGAATGTATAAAGAGTAAGATACTTCACGCCCAGTTGCCCGCACGCTTCGACAGCGTCCCTGACGGATGTCACGCCCTGCCTGTGTCCGAACACTCTTGTTTTTCCCTGAGACTTCGCCCATCTCCCGTTACCGTCCATTATTATGGCGATGTGTTCGGGAATTTCCCCGTTTTTTTTCAGTTCGTCCTGTACCGCTTTGTCTTTTGCTGTAGGAGATATCAAATTATTTATTAATATTAATTATCCTAATTTCATCGCTTCGCGGACTTCCGTCATCGTCTGCTCCGCGACACTTCTTGCTTTGGTTTCACCGTCTTCAAGAATTCCTAAAACTTCATTTTTCTTCTGCTCCAGTTCGGCTCTTTTTTCGCGGATCGGCGCGAAGTACCCGCTTATTTTCGACGATATGTTCATCTTGCAGTCGAAACAGCCGAGCGAGCCCGACTTGCAGCCTTCCCTGATTTCATTGATTTCATTTCCGTTGAACTTCTTATGATACGTGTAAACAAGGCAAATGTCCGGATTTCCCTTGTCGCCTTTTCTTAATTTATTCGGGTCGGTGAAAGCCTTCTTCATTTTACTCTTAATTTTCTCTTCGTCGTCCGACAGAAGAATCGTATTGTCAAGCGACTTGCTCATCTTTGCTTTTCCGTCCAGACCCGGAAGTCTCGCGAACTGAGTTATCTTGGGCTCGGGAATAGGAAATATGCTGTGCCCGTCGGGAAGGCAGTACTTCTCGTTGAACACTCCCGCTATCTGCCGTGTTATCTCCACGTGCGGAACCTGGTCCTCGCCGACTGGTACAAGGTCGCCCTTGTACAGAAGAATGTCGGCTGCCTGCAAGACAGGATAACCGAGATGACCGTACGTAATCGTATGGAGGTTCATCGCTTTTATCTGCTCTTTAAGAGTGGGATTCTTTTCCAGCCTTGCCTTTGTTATGAGCATTGAAAAAATCAGGAACAATTCAGTGTGCTCTTTTATCTTCGATTGTCTGAACATCGGCGATTTCTCGGGGTCTATGCCTGACGCAATCCAGTCAATAGCCATTTCAATTGAATCTTCGAATACCATCGTCGTGTCGAGATTTGTAGTAAGAGTATGGTAATCGGCAATCAGGTGATAGTTCTTATAATCCTTTTGGAGCGCGACCCAGTTTTCGAGCGCGCCGACATAGTGTCCTATGTGAAGTTTCCCCGTCGGTCTCATACCCGATAATATTACCTTTCCGTTATTACTTTTCATTTTGTGCTGTCAACCTCAATTTTAAATATTTGTTCGCCTTCTTTTGTCATTCCGTATTTTTCTCTCGCGATTTTTTCAATTTTGTCAGTTGAGTTGTTGAGTTCGTCAACTTCTTTCTTAAGTTCTTCCTGTTTCTTTTTCTCGTCGTCAAGTTGCTTTTCAAGTTTCTTCTTCTCCGATTGAAATTTCAGCCTTGTCAGAAGCCCCTTATCCGCGAACACGGAAAAGACAAGCACCGACACCGCGATAACTGCAAGAATAAACAGCAGTTTGTTATACTTTATGAAACGCAGTGTCTTTACAAGAACACTTTCCCCTGTGCCGCGGTTAATCATATTTCCTCAGCGACGTTTTTATAATTGTATCAATCAGCGCGTTAAACTCCATGCCTTCGGATTTCACCGCCATCGGGACGAGGGAAAGTTCCGTCATTCCCGGCAGTGTATTAATCTCAAGGCAGTACAACTCATCCTCTTCCGTGAGCAGGAAATCAACTCTCGCGTAAACTTCACAGCCGGACGCTTTAAAAGCGTTCATCGCGATTTCTCTCGCCTTATCGGATACCGCTGTTTTTATTTCCGCGGGACAAACATACTCGGTCTTACCCTTTGTATATTTATGCTCGTAATCGTAAAATCCTTCTTTAGGTTTGATTTCGATTACGGGATACGCCTTACCGTCAACTATTGAGACGGTAATTTCTCTGCCCTTTACGTATTTTTCCACGAGCACCTTGTCCGAATACAAGAATGCCGTTTTTATTCCGTTCTCGAGTTCCTTTTCGTCACGGGCAATAGTCAAACCAACCGTACTGCCCTCGTCATTCGGCTTAACCACGAGCGGTTTTCCGAAAATTTTCGGAAATTCCTTGATATTATATTCATCCTGTCTGTTTAATGCAACCCATTCAGGAGTTAAAATTCCGTTCGCCTGAAATACCGTTTTTGTAATGTCTTTATCCATCGCGAAAGCGGAAGCCCTGATTCCGGAACCCGTGTATTTAATTCCCCTGAGTTCAAGAAGCGTCTGAATCATTCCGTCTTCCCCGTACTTGCCGTGAAGTCCAAGAAATGCAATTTCGATGTTGTCGAACAGCGGCGAATTTACGCAGTCGAGCATCTTTCTTGAGTTTTCGCCCTGTATGCTTTTTAACTTTTCGAGAGACGGGTACTCTTTGGAAACCGTATCACGGAAAATAACCTCTTCATCGACTTTCCCGCTTCCGAAAACGGGATCTATAACTACCACGTTATGTCCCAGATTTCTCAAAGCCTTAAGTATTCCGCGCCCGGAAGAAAGCGCGACTTCCCTTTCAGACGATAATCCACCTGTTATTAATGCAATGTTCATGTATTTTCAATAAAACAATAAATATAATCATTATATTATAGTATAAAAACATTGATTTTTTTCTTACAAACCGTGAAATACGCGAAAAAAGAGACGTATTTTCGTAACGACTGCTCAGACACGAAAGAGGCTTCATTCCCTTCAAAATTCCGCGCAAAACGGATAATCAGGATTACTTCAATTTGACTTTATAAACTCGAATTTTGATTATATTTTTTATGTTTGGAATATGTCCGATAATTCATATAAAATTGCTGAAAACTGATCTTCACATACATACAAACTTTTCCGACGGGAAACTGACACCGAAAGAGATACTCGAACTCGCGAAAACCAAAGGTCTTGGAATAATAAGCGTGACCGACCACGATAATTTCGAAGGCTCGGTCAGGACGCTTGAATTCAACGGCAAACAGGAAATTAAAATTATACCGGGCATAGAGATTAGCGCCGATTTTCACGGCAAGGAAATACACATACTCGGATATTTCCTGAATTTCAACAACAAAGCGTTAATCGAACATCTGGATTTCATCGATAATCTCAGGGTAGTCCGTTTTGAAAAGATTATCCGCAAACTTCTCGACCTCGGTGTAAAAATAAAGCCGGAAAACCTGCTTAAAAAATATTCCGTGAGCAATTCAATCGGACGTCCGCATATAGCGAATGAACTCGTCGAGCAGGGTCTCGTGAGAGACTACAGCGACGCTTTCCACAGATATCTTGGCGACAACAAACCCGCTCACGTAAAAAAAGAGAACCTTGATTTCAACGTAATAATTGAACTGATACATAAATCGGGAGGGCTGGCGTTCCTCGCTCATCCGGGGAATTACTTCAGGGAGAGCACTTTAAAGAAAATACTGGAGTCGGGAATTGACGGGATAGAAACGGTTCACCCGTCGCATACCTTAAATCACGTGAATAAATTCACTAAATTTGCGAAAGAGAATAATCTGCTCACGTGCGGAGGCTCGGACTTTCACGGATTTTATGACATCGATTATTCCAATCTGGGAAAATTCTGCGTTGACGAAGACGCGGTATTAAGAATGAAAGAAAAACTAAATCAAATATGATAAAGACAATAAAAGGCGGACTTAGCGGCGAAGGTATGAAGATAGCGATTATCGCGAGCCGCTTTAACGAAGAAATTACATCCAATCTTATTAAGGGCGCTGTTATGTCTCTGAAACAAAACGGCGTGAACGAAAAAGACATCACGCTGTATTACATACCCGGCGCGTACGAAATCCCGTCCGTTCTTGAAAGCGTGTGCAGGAAAAACGGCGATTACAGGTACGACGGAATCCTCACGATAGGATGCGTCATTAAAGGCGAGACCGCGCATTTTGAATACATATCATCGTCTGTATCGCATAACATAAATCTAATCGCGTCGAAGTACTCCGTTCCCGTCGGCTTCTGCGTGCTGACAACCTACACGGACGAACAGGCGGAAAAGAGAAGTCAAATAAAAGACTGCTGCAGCGAAAACAACAAGGGTTACGAAGCAGGCGAATCACTGATAGAGACAATAAATTTAATGAAGCAAATTTAATGCTGCACAATAAACATTATACGCTGAACGAAGCGAGGGAGATGCTGCTTATAATTCTTCCCGCTTTGAAGCGCATCGTCGGACTCAAGAAGCAACTCGATGAGCGGGGATACGACATCTACCGTCACGCGTATTTTGGAGGCATAGGACCCAACGGCACGGGAAAATTTCCTCCCGAAATGGAAGAACTCGTCGCGATAGTAAAGGACTTCGCGGTGAAAGGAATACAAATTAAAGACATTAACATAGGTCTCGTGGATTTTCCGCACGTACGGGATAACGGCGAAGAGGTTTATCTTTGCTACCTGCTCGGCGAAACATCCATTCAATACTGGCATACAATAGACGGCGGCTTCACCGGCCGTTTATCAACCGATAATCTTTAATCAAATGAACCCGTTTAATTACATACTCGTAAAGACAATTCCCCTGCTGCCGAAAAAACTCGTCAGGGTTTTCGCGAATAAATACATAGCGGGCGACAGCATAAACGACGCGGTGAAGACCGTGAGGGAACTCAATCGCGGAAACATAATGGCGACCATCGACGTCCTCGGGGAAAGCATCAAGGACAGAAATGAAGCCGCGAAGTCAAGAGACGAATCCCTTGAAGTTCTCGATACAATCGTAAAGGAAAAACTCGACGGAAATTTGTCCGTGAAACTTACTATGCTCGGACTCGCTATGGACTACGATCTGTGCAGGGGGCTGTTTTCCGAAATACTGGATTCCGCGAAGGAGAAGAATATTTTCGTAAGAATTGATATGGAAGATTCGTCGGTTACCGATATAACAATAAAGATGTACGAGGAAATGAGGAAGAAATACGGCAACGTCGGACTCGTGCTACAGGCATATTTGCGCAGAACTGAAAGCGACATACTGAAACTAACCGCGGAGAAATCGAACTTCAGGCTCTGCAAAGGAATTTACATCGAGCCGGAATCCATTGCATTCAAGGGCAGGCAGGAAATTCGGGACAACTACCTCAGGCTTCTCAGAATAATGTTCGAAAAGAACGCTTACGCGGGAATAGCCACTCACGACGATTATCTTACCGAAGGCGCGAAGGAAATAATCAGGGATTTCAAACTCACGAATGATAAATTCGAATTTCAGATGCTTCTCGGAGTCCGCGAGAAACTGCGCACCGAAATCGTGAACGAGGGATACAGGATGCGAGTTTACGTGCCGTTCGGAATGAGGTGGTACGAATACTCAATACGGCGTTTTCAG
>CAZOQR010000089.1:0-11102 GCA_964581915.1 uncultured Ignavibacteriaceae bacterium
TTATCTTTTTTAATATAATATATATAAATATATATGCATTAACGGATACGCTTAAAGTTGATTCAACAAAGATTAAACTCATCGAAAAATTTACTGTCGGAAGAATACTTTTAATCGGAAATGATGTGACGAATGACGAGGTCATACTCCGTGAGATAAAGACTATGGAAGGCGGGAAATTTAAACTTGACATACTTGAGAATGACGTGAACCGGTTGTATAACCTCGGACTTTTTAACCGGATTGACGTACTTCCGGCGCCCGTCAGCGATACTTCGCTGAATCTCGTGTTTGAATTCGAGGAATTGTTCTATTTCCTGCCTGTGCCTCAGGGAGGAATAAAAGAGGGCTCCTTTAAGAAGATTTGGGGCGGTATGAATTTTCAGTGGAAAAACTTTCGGGGAATGAATGAGACGTTAAATCTCAGTTTTGGCGTCGGATACGAGCCGTTTATATATGCAGGATTTAAAAATCCCTGGATATTAGGGGATTCACACTTGTTTTATCAGTTCGGCGTGAAGTATTCGCGAAGTTATCCGAGAAGCACCGGCGTCTCAACGGATACGGCTGTAAGAGTTTTCAATAAAGATGACGTTCCGACTTACACTCTCGATAATTTCCAGACCGATTTGAGAATAGGGAAGTATTTCGGCGAATATCTTTCTTTATCAGGGATTCTGATTTATAACTCCCTGTCAACATCGGATTATGAACCCGGAAAAACATTGAATGAAAACGGTACAGACAGGTTTCCAACCATATCGGCGGATTTGACTTACGACTCGCGGGATTATATGAAATTTGCTGCCTCCGGCTCTTATTATAACGTCAACTTCTCGAGAATCGGATTGTTCAGCAAGGTTTTCGATTTAAACAAATTTCGTGTCGATTTTAGAAAATATGTTCCAATCAGGATTTCGAATGATTATTCTGTAACGCTTTCCGCAAGATTAAACACCGTGTTGTCATTCGGCGGAGGCGAGTTTCCTGTTTACTTGAGGGAAAGCATCGGCTATCTGGATATGATAAGAGGTTGGGATAATTACGTGCTTGAAGGCGAGGATAAATTGCTCGGTTCTCTGGAACTGAGGATACCCGTGGTAAAGCCATTTTACGTGAAAGGGAAGGACCATTTCATAGTAAAAAAAATGCCCGTGTTCAAGTATTTGTCTTATCGCTACGGCCTGTACGCTACTTTATTCTTTGACGTCGGCGGAGTATGGGCTATGAAGGAGCAGCCCGTAAATACGCGATTCAGAAGCGGTTTCGGAGTCGGTCTGAACTTCTTGCTGCCGCTCGATTTTATTTTCAGAACAGACCTTGGATTCAGAAAAGTCCGTGATATATACAAGGGGCAGATAATTTTTTCACTCGATTCATCATTTTAGTCATGGAATATTATTACACTAATCCAGAAAATATCGACGAAGAGAATGGCATCCTGACCGTGTCAGGTCAGGATTCGAGGCACATCTCAAGAGTTCTGAGGAAAAAAACGGGTGACATAATTACAATTACGGACGGCTGCAGGAACATTTACGCGTCAAGAATCGTAGAAATTAATAAGGATTCGGTGCTGTGCTCGATTCTTGAGAAGTCTTATAACCTGTTCGAGCCTGAAATTAATCTGAAGTTGTTCGCGGCTCCGCTCAGGAATCAGGACAGATTCGAGTTTCTCGTTGAAAAAGCCGTTGAACTCGGCGTGAACGAAATTACGCCCGTAATAACGCGAAATACCGTCGTGAAATCCGGGTTTTCGGAAAACAAAACCGAAAGACTGAGAAAGATAATGATACACGCGATGGGGCAGTCGCAAAGATGTTTCCTGCCTCGTCTGAACGAATCTGCTGAGCTCGATCATGTTATTAAAATGACTGCAATTTTTAATAATAAGATTGTATTTTATGAGTTTGCGGAGCCGGCGGCGGGATTTGTTAAAACGGATAAAGATATGGACGTATGCGTGTTGTTCGGACCCGAAGGCGGATTTGACAAAAAAGAGATTGACTTGCTCGTGAAGAACAACTGGCAGGTGCTATCGCTCGGTGAAAGAAAACTGCGGGCGGAAACAGCCGTGATAATCGGAATTTACGAAATCATTAATAAATAAAAGAGAAGGACATGAAAACAAAAATTCTTTTTGTAATTACTGTAATCTTATTTGCTTTTGCCGCGCAGACATACGCGCAATTCGATAAATTTTCTTTCCAGATAAGCGCCGGACTCGCGAATCCCGATAAACAGTTGCGCGGGAATAACTACGTGAACTATTCGAACACCTACCATTACGTTAACGTGCCGCTTGGTGTCGATACTGTTTTCACATTTCCGTATGAAGTGTCATACGTTGATTCTTCATTGATGACGAGAAATTACGGAGCCAAAACAGGATTCTTCATTCAGGGAATGGCAAAAGTAAATCTTGACAAGTATGAAACAGTCAGGTTAATAGGTTCAATCAGTTTCAACGCATTCAACGCGTTTGAAGGATCAAAATCAGGTTACATTCCGGAATTCGGAAGCCAGTACATAACACAGACTCCCGTGGATTACGATTATAATTTCAACAATTTCGGACTTGGCATAGGCGTTGAGGTTGCTCCGCTTTCCTTTACAAAAGTCGTTTCTCCTTTCGTGAACGCTCAGTTGACGTTTAATTTCATGAGCGCGAGCCTGTCAAAGGCAAAAGGGCTCGACACGACGAAGATTGATTTTCTGGGTTTCAGAATGGGCGCGAATGTAGGAGCGGGCATTGAATTCAGGGTCAATCCGCAGTGGGGATTGATGCTCGGCGCTAAATACGACTTCGGAAACCTTCTGTTCAAAAATTCCGCGAGAAACGAAACGCTCGAATGGGGCAGAACAAACGCTTCTCTGAACGACGAAGAGGGAAACTACAATGCGACAATTTACGATCCGCTCGGCGCGCCTGTGAGACAGAACATTAAATCAAATCAGAAAGACATTAACTGGGCGACCTTTTACATCGGCGTGAATTTTTATCCGAACTTCGGTACAACAACAAAGAAGAAATAATTTTGAAATAAATATTTCAGGGCTGTCCGATACATGTCGGACAGCCTTTTTATTTTTCAGGAATTTTTTGCGCTTTACATTGTTTTACTAATAAATCGTAAAAATATGAAAAAATACTTTTTATTTGTTTTATCCGCCGCGGTCTTGATAAGTCTTTCGTCTTGTTCGAAGAATAATGAAACGGCTGATGTGAAGAACGACAGGAACTCCGCGGGCGACATAGTCGCGAAAGGAAAAGAACTTTTTTATACATCCTCGAAACTCACAGGGCTTAAATGCGCCGACTGCCACAGCGACGGAACAAACAAGGATAACCTCAACACGAAGTATTTTGCAGACGTCATCGGCGCCGACAAAAGACAGACAGTTTTCGCGGGAACGATTACGGGTGACGAGGTAAAGAATACCGGCGCGGGTTCAACCGTCTGCTGGGAAACTTACGTGAAGATGGGACGGCCGATTACCGCTGAGGAGATTCAGGCTTTCAACGCTTACTTCGGCTCGCTGTCGAAAGGGGAGTCGAACGTCGTGAAACTCACGACAATAGCGCTGCCGAATCCTGACAAGGCTAAACTTAAAGAAGACCAGAGCAAAATTGCCGCTCTGACGCCGGACATTAAAAACGGTGAAAGGATTTTTAAGGAAACCTGCAACTTCTGCCACGGAGGAACGACGGTTAAAAGAGTGCCTTCGCTTTTTGAGGATTTCGAAGGGAATTTAAAAAGTATAGTTTATCATATAAGAATCGGAGCCAAGTTCATGCCTTTCTATCCGTATGAATTTATTTCCGACCAGGATATCGCAGATATCTCGGAATATATACTCAAGAATCAGAAAAAATAAATTTCTATTTAAAAAGGAAGAATAAGATTATTCCGATTATACCGGTGATTGCGAGGGCTGCATAATCCTGAACAACACCGGTTTGCAATCTCTTCCAGTCGATACTGAAACGCGATGCGGTGTTCGCAACCCCGTTCACCAGTCCGTCTATTATTTTAACGTCGAAAATCTTCCAGAGGAAACTATCTGACGAACGGTATATCGGATTGACAATCGCTTTATCGTACGCCTCGTCCATATAATATTTGTTCTCTATGACCTTTCCTAATCCCTTTTCTTCCTCGAATCTTTCCTGCTTCGAGTACTTCCTGAATGAGATTACTATCGCGGCGGCTGCCACCGCAACAGACACGAATAACAATATCCATTCCGTCAGCGCGGGATGCTCCGCAACGGGCTGATACATGCTTACTGCAAGGCTCGCGTTCCTGAAAACAGGCTCAAGCCAGTGTTCAAGGACATTAAAACCGATTATATGCGGAAGACCGATGAAACCCCCTGCAGCGGATAATACGGCAAGGATGATTAAAGGCAATGTCATTGTCTTCGGAGATTCGTGCGGGTGAATATGATTTTCGTCATACCGGGGTTTCCCGAAAAATGTGAGTCCTGCTAATCTGAACATGTAAAAAGCCGTAAATCCCGCAGTGATAAGAACGAGTATGTAAGGCAAGACTCCTGCGCCTATGAAAGTTTTGTATAAAATTTCGTCTTTGCTGAAAAATCCCGAAAGGGGAGGTATCCCGGATATCGCGAATGCGCCTATCAGGAATGTAATATATGTCACCTTCATTTTGTCCTTCAAGCCGCCCATTTTTCTGATATCCTGCTCCTCGTGCATACCGTGAATCACCGACCCGCTGCCAAGGAACATGAGCGCCTTGAAAAACGCGTGCGTTACCAGGTGAAATATCGCGGCGACGAAAGACATCGTTCCGAGAGCAATGAACATGAAGCCTAATTGTGAGACTGTAGAATATGCTAGAATTTTCTTTATGTCATTTTGTTTAACTGCTATAGTTGCAGATAAAATAGCAGTTGCAATTCCAATTATTAATACTATATTGGAAGCATATGGAGCGAGAGCGTATAACAGCGAAGTCCGCGCGATTAGATATATGCCTGCCGTGACCATCGTCGCGGCGTGTATGAGTGCGGATACCGGTGTCGGACCCGCCATCGCGTCAGGAAGCCATACATAAAGCGGAATTTGCGCCGATTTTCCTGTCGCGCCAAGGAAGAATAGGAGCGCAATCGCTATTAAGAGAGCGTTATTCACTGGATATCCGGCAATCTGACCCAGAAATGAGGATACTTCGAGAGTCCGGAAATTAGTGAAGATAAAGAACATTGCAGTCAGAAATCCGAAATCACCGATTCTGTTCACGATGAAAGCCTTTTTTGCCGCATCGCCCGTGAATTTCTTCTCATACCAGAATCCTATCAGAAGGTATGAGCACAATCCGACTCCTTCCCAGCCTAAAAATATCACGAGGAAATTATCGGCAATGACAAGGTGCAGCATCGCGAAGATAAAAAGATTCAGGTACGCGAAAAACTTCGGGAACTCTTTGTCACCGTGCATGTAACCGATGGAATAAACGTGTATCAGGAAGCCTATTCCGGTTACCACGAGTATCATTACAAGCGAAAGGGGATCGATGAAGTATGCATAATTTATTGATAACGCTCCTGCCGAAATCCAGTTGAAATAGTTCAGAACAATCTTTCTGGAATCCTCAGGAAGGCTCATTAGTTGAAGCAATGCCGCAACACCTATTAAAAACGGAACCAGAACGAAAACCGATGACAGCCATCCCGAAAACTTTTCCGAGTTTATTTTCTTACCGAATAAAATGTTTATAAGAAAACCCGCTAAAGGCAGGACAGTGATTAAAATGAAGTAATTCTGCATCTGCATCACCATTTTAAGATGTTTATTTTATCTATATCGAGAGTCTCTTTGTTTCTGTAAAGCGATATTACAATAGCAAGCCCGATAGCCGCTTCAGCGGCCGCGACAGCCATCACAAAAAAAACGAACATCTGTCCGCTCTCATTTCCTAAAAAACTTGAAAATGAAACGAGAGAAAGATTTACAGCGTTAAGCATCAATTCGATGCACATGAATATGATTATCGCGTTTCTTCTCGTCAGCACTCCGATTACGCCTATCGTGAACAATAACGCGCTCAATACCAGATAATAATTTAAATCTACCATAAAATGTAAAATTGAAAACGAATTTAAATAATTCCCGTTTTAAATGAAATTGTAAAATACGTTCGCAGACATTGATAGGGCAGTTACGTAGAAATCCGCAATCCGTAAAATGCATTAAGATATTAAGAAGATACTAATATACAACTTTACATAATATATATTATATAACAAGTTTATTAACTTTTACACGTATTCCTGTATCTCTGCTGCGCCTGATTTTGCTATTCGCTTATCCTCTTCCAATGACTTTGCAATTGTAAATTGGTTTAATCATTATTATTTTGGTTTGGTTTGAAATTAATCGATAAGTACATACTCCGGCATTTCATACTGAACTTTCTGTTCGGTCTTCTTTGCTTTGTTCTCATATTCATTATGGTGGATTTGTTCGAGAATCTCGACAGGTTTATCGACAGAAAACTTACACTCGGCATGCTTGCCTTGTATTACACTTATTTCATTCCGGATATATTAAAACTAATAATGCCTGTAGGAATGCTCCTTGCGTCGCTGTTTACGGTGAGCCGTTTTGTCAATTATTCTGAACTAACGGCAATGAAATCTGCCGGAATCTCTATTTACAGGTATTTACTACCTATTTTGACGTTTGGAGTCATAATCACCGTGTTTGCGGTGTATTTTAACGGCTGGGTTGTTCCGCAGTCGAACAGACTCAAGTATAAATTCGAACGTGAGGTGCTCGGACGCAATACAGTCTCCGGCAATATTGCGAATATCTATATTCAGGATAAAGCAAACCGCATAATTATCATAAATAATTATGAGAAAGCCACGCAAACCTGTAGTAATACATCAATATTCATAACGAATAAAGATACGCTTACCAGAATCACAAGAAAAGTCGATATAGTGTCGATGAAATGGGATTATGAAAAGAAGGATTGGAAGATAACCACAGCGTTTTTAAGGGAGTTCAAATCCATAGATAATGAAACGCTGAACATAATAAAGGGCGTTTATTTATCCTCGATTCAGAATTTAGATAAGATTAATCTCGATCCTTTGACACTCGAAAAGAAGCAATTGAAGCCAGAAGAACTTAATCTGAGCGAGTTTAAGGAGTTTATAGACAATCTTGAAGCGAGCGGACAGGAAGTTTCGAGGGAAAAAGTCGATTATTACTCGATAATATCCTTCCCTTTCGCGAATATAATCACGATAATATTCGGCGTCTCGATTTCCTCAAATAAAAGAAAAGGCGGAGCGGCGCTTCATTTCGGCATAAGTCTTATAGTCAGTTTCATTTACCTCGGTTTCGTGAAGATATCGCAGGTTTTCGGTTACAACGGAGACTTGAATCCAATGTTTACCGCCTGGCTTGCCAACATATGTTTTCTTGCCGTTTCGCTCGTGAATTTCTACCGTCTGAACAATTAGTTCACTTTTTCGCCGTCCGGTTTTACAGGAATCTGAAATCCGAACGCGTGGTCTCCAGGTCCGTTAAACAGTTTTATGTCCCCGTACTGGTTTTCGTACCTTTCGATGTTTTCCTTCAGAGCGTTAAGAAACATCTTGCAGTGCTGCGGAGTCATTATTATTCTCGAATGAACTTTTGCCTTTGGTATTCCGGGAAAAATCCGCGTGAAATCTATTATGAATTCCGCTCCCGAATGTGATATTATCGCGAGGTTTGAGTAATTCCCTTCCGCTTCTTTCTCGTTAAGTTCAATGTTTATCTGCTGCTGCGGTTGTTGGTTTTCTTCCATTTTGTCTTTTTGATTTTACAACAAATTTAAGCAAAGCGGGATTAAATGAAAGTCATAAATGTAATAATTTCCGTTTCATAGATTTCCAATTTCATTTCCCTTTATAAAATTAAAACATATTTTTGAACGAAATAAAAACTTAAAAATTGCATAATGAGTTTACTCGTAATTGGTTCTCTGGCATTAGATACAATAGAAACGCCGTTCGGCAAGGCTGAATACACTCTCGGAGGTTCCGCGACCTTCATTTCGACTACCGCAAGTTATTTCCTTGACGGTGTCAGGCTCGTGGGAATAGTCGGAAACGACTTCCCCGCCGGCGAAATCGATTTTCTTAAATCAAAGAACATAGACATTTCGGGTCTTGAAATCTCGAAGACGAAGAAGACGTTCCACTGGCACGGAGTATATCACACCGATATGAACCAGAGGGACTCGATAACAACGGACCTCAACGCGTTCGAGGATTTCGATCCCGTAATTCCTGATAATTTCAGGGACAGCGAATTCGTATGTCTGGGCAACGTGAATCCTGAAATACAGAAAAAAGTAATTCTTCAGTTACGCAAGCCGAAATTCGTAATGATAGACACGATGAATTTCTGGATAGAAGGAAAACTGCCTCAACTGAAAGAGACGATGAAACTTGTCGATATGATGGTCGTTAACGACTCGGAAGCGAGGATGCTTTCCGGCGAGGACAACCTTATAAAGGCTTCGAAAAGAATTTTTGAAATGGGTCCGAAGATGCTGATTATTAAGAAGGGCGAACACGGCGCTCTGCTTATCACGAAGGATTTCGTTTTCATTGTTCCCGCGTTCCTTCTGGAAACCGTGTTCGACCCGACGGGAGCGGGCGATACGTTCGCGGGCGGGTTCATGGGATGGCTCTCGAAAACAGGAGACCTCTCCCCTTCCAACCTGAAACTTGCGGTCGTTTACGGAAGCGTAATGGCGTCGCTCGCCGTTGAAAAGTTCTCGCTCGACGGAATCAGGAACCTGAGCAGGGAGAAAATTCTGGACAGGCTGAATGAATTCAGGAACCTTACGCATTTTGACTTAGTATCAATTTAACGAAACAAATTATTGATTTTGAACGTATGTCTAACGTAAAAACTGATGCAATAGTGCTGAATGGTTTCAAATACGGCGATACGAGCAAGATTGTATCTCTGATGTCTGACGCGTCCGGTAAGTTTTCCGCTATAATCAAGGGCGCGAGAAATACGAGGTCAAAGACGGGCGGTGTTTTCGAGAACATGAATCACATTAGCGTGATATTCAACAAAAAGGAAAGCAGGGATCTTCAGATTATATCAAAGGCGGAGTGCATTTCCTCTTTCGGAAAGTTAAAAGCGGACCTTGACAGGTTATCCGCGGCTTACAGGGTGCTTGAACTTACGTCAAGATCGACGTACGATTATCATTCGAGTCCTGAAATCTTTGCTCTGCTGAAGAATTTTCTTTACGCTGTCGAAAACTTCGCGGGAAATTATGAACTTTTATTCCTTCAGTTTCAGGTGAGGCTTTCCGTGCTGCTTGGAATCGACCCGTTCGAAGGCTTGAGAAATTCAAATGACAATAATTTTGTTTTAAATGACAGGGAAAGAAGGCTTCACTTCGGAAGCCTCAGCGATTCACAGGTTGACTTTCTGCACGAATTGTACGGAATGGACCTTAAACAAATCGCGGGTGCGGATTGTCAAAATATGGATATTGGTGCAATGCAGAATTCTTACGAAATGCATTTTCTGCAGAACACCGGAAAATACGGAGTTCTTAAGAGCAATCAAATTTTTAAAGAATTAAAGAAAGCGAATTAATTGACCTTTGTTTACAACTTATTAAGTAAAAGTTAAAGCAAAAGGAGATATAAAATATGTCGAAAAAAGCAATCTTTGCAAGCGCGTTTCTGCTCGTGTTCGCGCTCGCATTCGGAGCAATCATGGCGGTGAATTTCAGCAACGTGAAAGGTCTCGTCGCGAATTCACAGATAGATTTCAAGACCGACCCCCCCGTCAAGACGGGCGCGGATCTGAAAGGTCTGAATGACGCGTTCGTTGAGATATCGAAAACGGTGACGCCCGCGGTGGTGTTCATCGACGTCACGAGCAACGTGAAACAAAAAAATGAAGACAAGAACTTTCAGTTCTTTTTCGGTCCCGACTTCCAGATGCCTGAAGATATGCCGCAGCACGGCTCGGGCTCCGGAGTTATAATCAGCAAGGACGGGTACATAATGACGAATAACCACGTCGTCGCGAATGCTTCGGACAAGGGAATCAAAGTAATTCTAAGCGATAAGCGGGAATTTACTGCGAAACTCATCGGTCGCGACCAGAATACGGATATTGCCGTAATTAAGATTGACGCGGAAGACCTTCCCGTCGCTTCTGTCGGAAATTCCGACAACGTTCAGGTCGGACAGTGGGTACTCGCAATAGGCAATCCCCTCGGTCTCAATAACACCGTGACGGCGGGCATCGTGTCAGCGCTCGGCAGGAACATTAACATAGACGGCAACAGTTACGCTATTAATAATTTCATACAGACCGATGCGGTTATAAATCCCGGCAACAGCGGAGGCGCGCTCGTTGACATTAACGGGCTCGTCGTCGGCATTAACGCCGCGATAAAAACTACAACAGGATATTATCAGGGATACGGTTTCGCGATACCAATGAATATCGCCAAGAACGTCGCGGCCGAACTAATAAAGAACGGCAAGATTGAAAGAGGATACATCGGCGTTTCGATAAAGGATGTGGATTCGAAGGACGCTAAAGGACTCGGGCTCGACAAGGCGAGAGGCGTGCTTATTCAAAACGTCATTAAAGGCGGCGCGGGAGATGAAGCGGGTCTGAAAACCGGCGATGTTATTCTGTCCGTTGACGGAAAAGACGTAAACGCCGCGAACGAACTTCAGACAATCGTCGGCTCCAAGCGGCCGGGCGAAAACGCCGCTCTTGTGGTTTTCAGGGACGGTAAGAATATGGACGTAAACGTGAAACTTAAACCGCGCTCCGAAGGAGATATTTCACTGAACAATCAGAGTCAGGAGAAAAACGAAAGCGAGTCCGAAATGAAATCGAAGAAATTTGAATCGCTCGGACTGCTTGTTACTGAACTTCCCTCTCCGATGAAGCAGCAGTATGAAGTGGATTACGGCGTGCTCGTCAAGGATGTAGCTCACTTCTCCGAGGCTTTTAACCGCGGTATGCGCTCGGGTTACGTGATTGTAGAAGCGGATAAGCAGAAAATCAACTCAATATC
>CAZOQR010000090.1:0-11036 GCA_964581915.1 uncultured Ignavibacteriaceae bacterium
AGCCCTGCCTTGATTCTTTCAACTCCGGATTTTCGAAATTTATATCTGCTTTGTTCATAATGATTTATTCAAATATATTTTATAATTTTAATAAAAAAAATCAATTAAGTTATTATAATATCACTTATTTCGTCGTCAAATTGCGACAATAATATAACGTTTAAAATATTATTATAAATCCTTATATTTCAAAAAAATAAAGATATGGTTTCATTTCCTCGATTTACTTCTTTATTATGGCACTGACAAAAAGAAAACCGGAACACGGTCTAATTGACTTCGAGACTATTTTCAACAATGTCACGGACCTTATATTTCTTTTAAGAATTGAAAGCGAATCACTTTACATATTCGAAACCGTCAACAGGTCATATCTCAAGGTATCCAATTTCAAGCCGAACCAGATAATCGGGAAATCACTTGACGAAGTCCTGCCCGAGAAGACGTTCAAGAAAGTAAACAGGATATACAAGAAGATAATAAAGACAAAGAAACCGTTCAAAGCGGAGGAAGTCTGGACTGAATATCCGAAGGATCCTATTATTGTTGACACAAACTATCTGCCGATAATAAGCAGGAGCGGTAAGGTAACGCACATTCTCGGTTCATCAAGGGACATTACGGACAGGAAAAAGAAGGAAAAGCAGTTGCTTGACATAGAGATAACATACAAGGATTTGTTCGACACCGTTACTGAAGCCATCTACCTGCTTGACAAGGAGATGAAATTTATCGACGTGAACGAAGGGGCGGTCAAGATGTACGGATACAGGCGAAAGGAGTTCAAAGGGAAGACGCCTGAATTCTTATCCGCTCCCGGGATGAACGATCTTGAGGAAACGGCAAAAATGGTTGAGACGGCTTTTAGTGGAAAGACGCAAAAGTTTAAATGGTGGGGAATCAGAAAGAACGGGCAGATATTTCCCAAGGAAGTCATTCTGAACAAAGGAATGTACATGGGAGAAGAAGTCATAATCATTACCGCGCGAGACATTACTGAAAATGTAAACAGCGAACGGATATTAAAAGAGTATGCGGAAGAACTGCAGGCTCTAAACGCGTCGAAGGACAAATTCTTCTCGATAATCGCACACGATTTGAGAAGTCCATTCAACGGACTGCTGGGATTTTCCAAGGTTCTGTACGAAGAATACCACGATTTATCGGAAGAAGAAAAGAATGAATACATCGGTTACGTTTACAATTCTTCAAAAAACATATTCAAACTGATTGAGAACCTGCTGCAGTGGTCGCGCATGCAGACGGGAAGGCTTGAGTTTCAGCCGAAGAAACTCGACCTGCACGATGAAGTTTACAAGGTAATCAACCTTTTTACAAACACGGCGATAGAGAAAAAGATAGCGATAATAAACGCGGTACCTCTAAAGACTATAGTATCCGCCGACCAGAACATCATTACGTCGATACTGCAGAATCTTGTATCGAATTCATTAAAGTTTTCCGGAGCAGGCGGACGCATTACGGTAAAAATCCGAACCACCGATGACGGGTTCAACGAAATATCCGTATCAGACAACGGAACCGGCATATCGGATGAGAACATAGCGAAGATATTCAAGATAGACGAGCATTTGTCGACGATAGGAACCGCAAACGAAGAGGGTTCAGGACTCGGTCTAATACTCTGCAAGGAAATGGTTGAGAGAATAAACGGTTACATAAAAATCGACAGCAAAAAAGGCGAAGGTACGAAAGTTACGTTCGCAATTCCCATACAACAATAAATCCCGATTTTTTTCTATGAGCAAGCAGGAAGTAAGACTTACACAGATGGTAAAGTCAGCCGGATGCGCGGCAAAAATTTTTCCGTACATTTTATCGGACGCGCTGAAAGATATTGACTGGTACAGGGACAAGAACGTCATGGTAGGTTTTTCAGGTTCAGATGACGCGGGAGTATATAAAGTCAGCGATGAACTGGCACTGATACACACGACGGATTTTTTCACGCCTGTAGTCGACGACCCGTACACTTTCGGTCAGATTGCGGCGGCGAACTCTCTGAGCGATATTTACGCGATGGGAGGAAAGCCAGTAAACGCGCTTAACATAACGGCATTTCCGCAGAACGAGGACATCGGGATACTCAAGGAGATTTTAGCGGGAGGAGCGTCCAAAGCGGGAGAGGCAAAATGCTCGATAATCGGAGGACATTCTGTCGATATACCGAGCATTCTGTACGGGCTCGCGGTTACGGGATTTATAAATCCGAGTGACATCAAGGAAAACAATTCCGCACGACCGGGCGACGTATTAATACTGACCAAGGCGCTCGGAACGGGCATTCTCAACAACACTGTGAAATACTCAAAACCCGAGAAGGGGCATCTTGACGGGCTGATAAAGTCAATGTCGAGGTTAAACAAAGACGCATCGGAGGCTATGGTCAGGCACGGTGCGAGCGCTTGCACGGATGTAACAGGATTCGGACTCGCGGGTCATTCGATGCAGATGGCAAAGGCGTCGGGCTGTGTCTTCAATTTCCACGTTGATAAGTTACCCGTTCTCGACGGAGCGATGCAGGGCATAAAGGATAAATTCCTGACACGGGGAGACAAATCGAACAGAATCTACACGCAGGAATACGTGATTAATACGGGTGTTGTTGACACGGAAATGGAGCACTTGATTTACGACCCGCAGACTTCCGGCGGACTTCTGATATCCGTACCCGAGAAAAACTCATCCGCGCTCTTAGCGGAACTAATACAGAACGGCGACGAGGTTTCACGCATAGCAGGTTACGTATCCGAAAGCAACAAAGAATTCATCCCCGGCACTTTAAATTTCATTTACTGATGCGGTTCGATTCGCAGAAAGAATTGTTCGAATACGTCAGGAAGTACGACCTCAAAAGTGTTCCGTCATTAGATGTTATACTACGGGATTACAATCAGGAATTCATAGAAATCGACGAACTTGAAAAGTTGATTTTCGATAAGGACATTTTAATCATTGACGCGCGCTCACAGAAAGAATTTGATGAAATGCACATACCCGGAGCGGTAAGTTTTCCTGTTCTGACGAATGAAGAAAGGCACGATGTCGGGCTTGTGTATAAGAAATACTCGGAGAAAGCCGCGCTAATGCTTGCAGTAGAATACGCCGAGCCGAAGGCAGCGTCTCTTGGAAAATTCTTAGAAGAGAACGAAGCAAGAAACAAGCAGATAATCGTTCACTGCTGGCGCGGAGGAGGCAGAAGCAAGTATCTTTCTAAGATGACAGCCGACAAGAATTACGATACTTTAGTTCTGAAGGGCGGCATTAAGTCTTATAGGAATAACGCGGTTAAGTGTTTTTCTTTAAATCCGTTTCCATATTCCCTGCTTGAAATATCCGGACTGACGGGATGCGGAAAGACAGAGGTCATAAGAAAACTATCAGAGCAGTATCCTGTCATAGATTTCGAGAAATCGGCAAGGCATTTTTCTTCATTATTCGGATACATACCATACAAGATTCGCAACTTTCCTCCCGTTCATAATCAGACGGCATTCGAGAACAACATATACGGAGAAATTCTATACAACAGAAAATTCCATACGGGAGCGTCGCTTTACTTCGCGGAAAGCGAGTCAAAGAAGGTCGGAGATTTTAATGTACCCGCACCGCTGTATTCAATGTTAGATAATGCTAAGACGATTAGGATTCACTCTTCCTTTGAGAACAGGGTTAAGAGAATAATTAAGGATTACTTTGAAGACGACAACAGAGGGATAGAGCCGATGGAGGAAATATTCAGGAGGAAAGAGAGATTTTTCAAGAAAGAGATAAGCGGCAGGAAGTACGAAGAAGCCGTTACTGCATTGAAACGCGGCGACGCGCGCACTTTTACGGAAATAATGCTTAACTATTACGATTCACGATACAAAGAAAAGCCGAAAGAGCCGGTCACTGAAATTTCATCGGACGACATAGCAGTGTGCGCCGAAGAGATTGCGATGATATACGAGAGGCTGACAAACCTTCCCGGGCAGGATTCCGGGAAGGCATAATCAAAAATCAATACGGTGTAATTCCCATATTATAGAACAGGAACGACCACTTGTCGGTTTGCTGTTCGATAATCATACGGGTAGGTCTTCCCGAACCGTGTCCCGCGTTAGTCTCCACTCTTATCAGGACAGGATTATTTCCTTTATACAATTCCTGAAGTCGCGCGGTGTACTTGAAAGAATGGGAAGGAACGACTCTGTCGTCGTGGTCGGACGTCGTAACGAGGGTCGCGGGATAATTCAGATCTTCCTTTAGATTATGGTACGGCGAATACTTAATAAGATTTTCAAATCCCTCTTTATCGTCGCTGGAACCGTAATCGGTCGTCCATCCCCAGCCAATCGTGAACTTCTGGAATCTAAGCATATCCATAACACCGACAGCGGGAAAAGCCACGCGGAACAGTCCGGGACGCTGATTAATAACCGCTCCGACGAGGAGTCCTCCGTTGGAGCCGCCTTCCACGGCGAGTTTTTCAGGAGAAGTATATTTATTGTTAATCAGATACTCAGCAGCGGCAATGAAATCGTCGAACACATTCTGCTTATTAAGTTTCGTGCCTGCCTGATGCCATTCTTCGCCGTATTCTCCTCCGCCTCTTATATTCGCGAGAGCGTACACACCTCCGTTTTCGAGGAGCACTATGTTCGAAGTATTAAAGGACGGTTTCATACTGGCGTTAAACCCGCCGTATCCATATAGCAGAGCGGGATTGTTTCCGTCGAGCACGAGACCTTTTTTGTGAACGATGAACATCGGTATTCTTGTTCCGTCCTTGCTCTCGTAAAAAATCTGTTTCGTTTCATAATTATCCGGATCAAATTTAATTTCGGATTTTTTATAAACCGACGTTTCTCCGTTCGCGATATCGAATTTCAGGATAGTAGCGGGATAAAGGAACGACGTGAACGTGAAATATATTTCGCTCTCGTCCTTGTTGGCGTTAAATCCAGACACGCTGCCGAGAGAAGGCAATTCGTGCTCCCTGAGCATATTGCCGTTCAAGTCATACGTGAAAATCCTGTCCGTAACGTCCTTCATATACTGCACGAGGATTTTCGACTGTGATATCGAAGCGTTAGTCAGGACGTACTGACTCTCGGGAATCACATCGGATATTTCCCCGGTGCTGACGTCGTACTTTACAATTTTATTTTTCGGGGCGGCTTTATTTGTATTAAGGAAGATATAATCTCCCTCATTTCCGACAACGCCGTAGTCGATGTCAAATCCAACCGCTATGGGCGTGAAGTCCCGCGACATCTTTCTAAGGTCTTTGAAGTAAAGTTCATTGCCGTTGAAGCCCTTTCTGCTTTTGGAAAGGTACATATACTTTCCGTCGCGCGTTACCCAAACGCCGAAAGACATATCGGGATGTTCCTTATCCTCATAGAACAGGACATCGCTGCTCTGTGCAGTGCCAATTTTATGATAATAAATTTTCGGCGATTGGTTCTTCGCCGAGAGTTCATTACCTTCTTCGGGCGCATCATACCGGTTATAATAGAAACCGTCATCGTGCCAGGATACGCCTGAGAATTTTATCCATTTAAGGTGGTCATCGAGTTTGGTTTTAGAGGCGATATCCATTACGAAGAGTTCATTCCAATCGGAGCCTGCTTTAGAGATTCCGTACACGAGGTATTTGCCGTCGTACGAGCCAGAGACAGTCGAGAGAGCGACGGTACCGTTATCGGAAAAAGTATTCGGGTCGAGGAACAGTTCAGGATTACCGTTTATGCCTTTCCTGCAATAAAGCACGCTTTGATTCTGAAGTCCGCTGTTGAAGTAAGAGAAATAATACTCCCCTACCTTAAAAGGAGCGGAGTATTTCGGATAGTTCCAGATTTCGGTGAGTCTCTGTCTGATTTTATCCCTGAAAGGAATTTTATCGAGGTAAGAGAATGTAATTTCATTTTCCTTTTGGATCCAGTCTTTGAGTTCGGCGCTGTTCAGATCTTCCATCCACCTGTAAGGGTCGGCGACAACCGTACCGAAATAATCGTCCGCGGTATCTGTCTTTCGTGTTTTCGGGTATTCAATCATCTGGGCGGTTACGATTTCCGCCGTTAACAGTACCGACAGTAAAAGAATAAAAATCTTCATATACTTATAAAAATGATTTTTGCAATAATTGTATCTGAGTATCGGAGTAAACCTTGTACGAGCCCGGGGCGGGGCTGGCACTTTCCTTTCTTGATACGAAAGAAATTTTTCTTCCGCCTGCGACTTCGTCATTCATTTTTGTTCTAATAAAATTCAGCGCGCCCATATTTTCGGGTTCTTCCTGAACCCATCTGATTTCACCCGCGTTTTTATATTTACAGAGCATATTTATCAGACTTTCCTTCGGGAACGGGTAATACTGTTCAAGCCTTAACACAGCAGTATCCTTAATACCGTTTTCTTTCCTGTACTTAACCAGTTCGTAATAAATTTTTCCACTCGTGAGTATAATCTTCTTCACGTCATCCGCGTCCGTCTGTTTATCGTCAAGGACTTCTTCAAATTTACCATTTGTAAACTCAATAATATATGATTTTACGTCTGCATGGCGGAGAAGGCTTTTCGGCGACATAATAATCATAGGTTTTCTCGAAGAAGATTTCGCCTGTCTTCGCAGGAGGTGAAAATACTGCGACGGAGTTGTCGGATTGCAGACGAACATATTATCATCGGCGCAGAGCGTGAGGAATCTTTCGAGTCTCGCGCTCGAATGTTCGGAGCCCTGACCTTCGAATCCGTGCGGAAGAAGAAGGACAATGTGATTGGGCAGTTTCCATTTAGTGTAGGAACTCACGATAAAGTTATCGATAATGACCTGCGCGGCATTCGCGAAATCGCCGAACTGCGCTTCCCAGAGGACAAGGGTCACGGGGTCGGAAGTAGTGTAGCCGTATTCAAAGCCAAGGACGGCGGCTTCCGACAGCAGGCTGTCGACGGTTTCGATTTTCGCGGGAGTATCGAGACTGTTAAGCGGTATTATTTCTTTTTCGTTCGTAAAATCCGTGAGCACCGCGTGTCTGTGAGAGAAAGTGCCTCTTGAAACGTCCTGTCCGCTAAGGCGAACGGGTATTCCATCGAGAAGAAGGGAGCCGAAGGCGAGAGTTTCGGCGACTGACCAGTCCGCGCCCGAGTCATTCCGCAGGAAGTCACCGCGGTTTTCAATAAACTTTTTCAATTTCGGATGCAGATTAAATCCATCCGGCAGTTCAGTCACGCTTTTTATAATTTTTTCAATAACCACAGGGGATATTGATGAAGAAGAGTCATCGCGGTATTTCCTGATTTCGGCATCGTCATAAGTAAGAGAAATCTCGTTAAAGTTTCCTCTTCCGTTCTTATCGAGTTTTTTGACTCTCGAATAATTCGCATCCATATTCCCGATTATTTCTTTCTCCATAGCGTTCACGTCATCGGCGGAAACGACCCTGTCGGAGACAAGCAGTTTTTCATAAATCTCTTTCACAGACGGATGCTTTTTAATGAGCGAATACATTACGGGCTGAGTGAAAGCGGGTTCGTCAGTTTCATTATGACCGAGGCGTCTGTAAGAAAATATATCAATCACGACGTCCTTATTGAATTTCATCCTGAACTCATAAGCGAGTTTCGCCGCCCAGATACAGGATTCGGGGTCATCTCCGTTCACGTGGAAAATCGGCGCCTGAATCATTTTCGCGACGTCGGACGCATAGACAGTTGAGCGCGCGTCAACAGGCGGAGTAGTAAAGCCGATTTGATTATTAACTATAAGGTGAATTGTACCGCCCGTGCTGTAACCGCTGAGTTGAGAGAGGTTGAGAGTTTCAGCGACAATACCCTCGCCAGCGAAAGCGGCGTCGCCGTGAATGAGGACGGGAATAATTTTCGATTTAGTTTCGTCATTTATTCTCGTCTGTTTCGCCCTTACAATGCCTTCAACGACAGGGTTAACGAATTCGAGGTGCGACGGATTTGATACAACAGAGACTTTAATTTCGGTATCGTTCATTGTCCTGTACATACCAGCGGCTCCGAGATGATATTTAACGTCGCCCGAGCCCTGAGTTGATTTCAGGTCGACGATGTCTTCGAATTCCGAGAAAATCGATTCGAGCGGTTTGCCGATAATATTAGCGAGGACATTGAGCCTGCCGCGGTGCGCCATACCGAGAACGATTTCCCTAACGCTGTCATTTCCCGCGTCGTTTATTATGAAGTCGAGTACGGGGATGAGCGTTTCGGAGCCTTCGAGAGAAAATCTTTTATGACCGAGATATTTCTTATCGATAAATTTCTCAAAAGCCTCAGCCTGAATGAGTTTATAGAGAGTGTTCTTTTTAAACCGGTTGTTCCAGTCGGGTTTATTCCTCACGGACTCCATATTATTCTGAAGCCACAGTTTCTCTTCGGGGTCCTGAATGTGCCGGTATTCGACTCCGATGTTTTCGCAATACGTCTGATGGAGCATATCGAGTATGTTTCTCAGCGTCGCGACCTTATAACCTCCGAGCCCGTCGCAGAAGAATTTCCTGTCATAGTCCCAAACGGTAAAGCCGTAGTTGACCGGATCGAGTTCGGGATGGTACATCGCTCTTGGATGAAGCGGGTCAAGGTTCGCGAGCAAATGTCCTCTGACGCGGAACATATTCATCATCTGAATGACGCGCGTGTATTTCTCGACTTCCTTAATATTAAATGACGAATCAAACTCTTCCGTTTCGTTATCGGGATTCCATTTTACGGGTTTTACGAGAAGTCCGAGGTCATCGAATATTTCATCGTAAAAATTATCTTCGCCCGCGAGCAGTTCGTGTATTTTTTTCAGAAAGAGGCCCGATTCGGCGCCCTGAATGATTCTGTGGTCATACGTGCTTGTAATGTTCATAACCCTGCTGATGCCGAGCGACGAGACGACGTTCCTGTTAGACGCTTCGAAGCCCGGAGGGTAGCCAATACTGCCCGTAGCGACGATGCATCCCTGCCCGAGCATAAGTCTCGGGTTCGACGAAGAGGTTCCGATAGTGCCCGGGTTTGTCAAAGAGATAGTAGTTCCGATAAAATCGCTGACCTCGATTTTATTCGAGCGGGCTTTCGCGATGACGGTGTTATAGGCATCGAAGAACTGCCTGAAGTTCAATTCATTCGCTTTCTTGATATTCGGAACGATGAGAGAGCGGGAGCCGTCTTTCTTCACGATATCAATCGCAAGTCCTATATTTACGTCGTGTCTTTTAATCATAACAGGTTCGCCGTCGATAACAGTATAAGCGTTATTCATTACCGGCATAGATTTCAGCGACTTGACGACAGCCCAACCGATAATGTGCGTAAATGAAATTTTTCCGAGACGTTTTTTTCTGAAATAGTCGTTTATAAAATTCCTGTTCTCTTCGAGAACTTTGACGGGCACGGTTCTCAGAGACGCGGCGACGGGAATGGAAAGGCTGCTATCCATATTCTCGACAATCTTAACGCCCGCGCCCCTAATGGGGACGGCATCGTCTTCTTTAGAGGGCAAGGGGAATTTGATATCCTTCGTCGTTTTGATGCTGCCGCTTCCCGATTTCCTATCTGTTCTTATTTCAATGGATTTGAAAAAATCCTTCCAGTATTCGCTAACGTTACCCGGGGCTTTTTCGTATTCATCGAGCATTTCGAGAACGTACCAGGTATTAACGCCGAACTCTGAGATTCTCGCTCTCTGTTCGGGTTTTAACTCATCAATATTCAATTATTTATTATTCCTTTCAGAAATATTTTTTTGTACTGCCGTTCATAGCACACGGCATTTTATATAACAATTTTTTGAGCAAATTAATCCTATAAAAATTCCTTTTTTTTCGCTAATTTCATGTTTCGCACAACAACATACAATAGACCATGAAAGAACTTTTTGAAAAAATCATTTTGTTAGGCAGACCCGCATCGGGGAAATCGGAAATAATAAATTACCTGAAAAACACGCCTGAAGACGAACGGCGGAAAAGGTTTCACGTCGGCAAGTTAGTTGAGATAGACGACTTTCCGATGTTATGGACGTGGTTTGAGGAAGACGATATACTTGAGAAGGTATTCAAGAAGCCGCGGCTTCACTCGACGCCTGACGGATATTTCACGGATGAGCATTTATGGCATCTTTTAATCGAAAGAATTTCTCTTGATTATAAAAAGAGCAAGAGGGACCTCGCGGAAAAAGCGGCGGGCATCACGCACCTGATAGAATTTTCGAGAGGCACGGAGCACGGCGGATACAGGACGGCATTCAAGCATCTATCGAAGGAAACGCTCGAGAACGCGGCGATACTTTACGTGAACGTTCCATTCGAGGAATCATTAAGAAAGAACAGAAAGCGTTTCAATCCCGATAAGCCGGACAGCATACTTGAGCACGGTCTTCCCGATTCAAAACTCGAGCGGCTTTACAAGGAAGTCGATTTTCACGAGGTGATTGCAGGAACGACGACGCACCTGAACATTAACGGAGTCGAAGTGCCGTACGTGATTTTCGAGAACGTGCCGTCGAAGACGGACGACCCCGCAACTCTTGGTCCCGCGATGGACGAAGAGATAGGGAAACTCTGGAAGTTGTACAATAAATAATTTCAGCATTCTTATTTTTATCATTCATAATGAAGGAGCGGGAGAAATCCCGCTTTTTTTGTCCCACTCAATAGCACACAGAAAGTAAAGCGACATACTATTCATCAGCGAATAAACGGTTTAGGAATCCACGAAAAAACGTATAAAGCGAACAAAAAAAAAGTATCATAACAATGACACGAAAGTATCACTCCATTGACACTTTTGACACGAAAAGTATCACTTCTTTTTTCATAAATCACTGATAAAACAATGGACGAAGGTGAAAAATCCGGAAATCGTGTCATAAAAGTGTCAATCAGTATCATAATTGAGTCTTAAACGATGAAATAACAGAATTTTAAGATTTCGAGCCGAATGATATTACAGTGTCACAAGGCGAGTGAAACTAATTTAGAGAAAATTACAGAGCCGAAGCAATGAGAAGCCGGCCG
>CAZOQR010000091.1:0-10743 GCA_964581915.1 uncultured Ignavibacteriaceae bacterium
CCATTCCTTCAATGCTTTGAAGTTTCTTATGTTCCCGTAATTCTCGATTATCGGCGGGAAAAATAACTGTGTCGCTGTCAGTTTCTCCAGAATCGTGTTCAGTCCGCGCTCGGGATCGTCGTCGAATTGAAGATTTGGTAACGAAAAAAGTTTTAGTACCCCTCCAAAGTTAAAACTTCCTACGCCAAGACCTATATCAAACTTGTTTCTGGACAGGTATTTGAATAATTGGAAGAATCTCCTCAGGTTCGCATCTAATATTACCGATATCTTCGAACCCCTGTGAAGCCCGATCCTCACTAACTTGAATTCCTTGAATTCTTCCTTAACTATTAAGGGAAGTTGCCCCCTGTCAAGATAAATTATCGTTACGTTATGACCTTCGTTCAAAAGTCTGCGCGCCGCTACTTTAAAGAAATTCACGTGAGCAGGATGCCCGATGTCTATCGCGATTTTCATTTTCTTTTCCGTATTATCTGCCATAACCTGAAACCCTTTCTCGAAAATTTCATAACAGAAGGTTTATGCACCAGTTCAAATCGTCCCGTGTTTATTTCCTTGCCCCCGAATTTCTTCTTGAAGTCACGTACTCCGTATTCCTTATCAGGACTCCCCGCTCCTCCGAAGTCGAATGTTCTGTATCCGTTGTTCGCGCCCCACTTTATCACTTCCCACGTTATCAAATCGTTCGGACATTTTTTTAAGTATTCGGGATAACTTCCCGCGTACCAGTCGTACATCACGCCTTTATAGCATAGTATGTACATTACTCCGATTAATCTCCCTTCAAAATACCCGCCGAATATTCTCAATACGCCGTCTTTGCCCATTATTTCAAACGCCGATTCGAAAAAACTCTCTTCAGGCAGCGGAAGTCTCGCTTTGCTGTATATACTCCTGAGAATATTGTATGCCTCTTTCATTTCCGGACCGTAACGTATTTCCGAAAACGATATTCCCTCTTTTATTGCTTTCCTGACTTCGTTCCTGCGTTTCGAATGCAGATTCTTCCAGCACTCTTCCTCCCCCTTGCTGAGGTCAATGACGTAATTTAAATGATCGCTGTACACGTATCCGTTCCGCAGAAAAAGTCCCGTGAAATCTTGATTCTGAAACAACCGCCTGACTTGCGTGTATACTACCTTGCTGCGTATGTATTTTCCGTACTCCCTCAGAAGTTCTTCGATAACTTCCGGATCATTGTTTGCCGAGTAAGGACCGCCTGTTATTACCGCCCGGCTCGATAACATTCCAAGCGCTTTTCCGAAATAATTCTGTATCTGTACAAGCATTATGCCCGCTGTCTTGCCTGACTTTTTACAGGTTATTATCAATCCGTCAAGACTGTCCGCCCTCTTGTGAAGTTCGTGAAAATACAGAGACTGGAATACGGAAATATTCTCCTGCGAATCTATAAAATTTTGAACCGCCTTGCCGGCCGGAATCTCCCTATGTACTACAGTCTCGAACATTTTAATTGATGAAATTCCTGTGCCATATGTCAAGGTTTATCCATTTCCATATTTCCTTCGATATATTTATCCTCTTCTCCTCGTGAAGTTTGAAAAGAACAATTGCTTTGTCCGCATCTATGAATTTCAGATTCCTGAATCCTCCGGAATTAAGCATCTCACGAATGTATTTTGCGAATACTTCCTTTCTGAACCAATCGTCCTCAGGAGTATCAAAACCTATCTTATCGCGGCGTATCCTGATTCTCTCCGGAAGTAAACCGGTCATTTCCTTTCGAAGCGCGTGCTTTGTCTCTCCCCTGTGTATGATTTCCTTCGACGGCAGCGTAAGACAGTGCTCCGCTACCCTGTAATCCAGAAAAGGCAGCCTCGCCTCTATTGAATGATGCATCGAATTTCTGTCCTCCCACTTCAGCAAATGCTCGAGTTTCATCTCGAAATGCTTGTACAATGCTTCATTCAATGTACCCGACGAGTATAGTTCGCCCGCTATGACGTTGTTTCTCCTGTACTCGTTGTAAAACTCCTTCCCAAGATAACCCGCTTTGTCACCGCGAAGTTTAGTCTTTAAATAAGCGGGAAGCAGATAATAAGCGAACGTCTTGTAAGCGTAACTCGAGCGGTGAAGTCTTCCGTAACTTATCATTTCTATAGCAAGCGCCGCAATCCTGAATCTGATGAATAGTTCCTTGAAATAATTTCCGAAAAAATAATGATAACCGCCTAATTCCTCGTCTGCTCCCTGCCCGTCCAGCGTTACTTTCACGTGGCTCCTTGCAAGTTCCATTACTTTAAACTGCGCGTAAGGGGATGTCGAGGGTATTGGCTCGCCCTGAGCGTTTATAAACCTTTCCTTGTCGTCGAACAATGTACCGTGTGTCGGCGTTGTATAATACATATTGTCTATCTCGCTCTCGTATTCCGATATGAATCGCTTTTCGTCTCCCTTAAAACCCTCGCCGTATACGGCTGAAAACGAATTGATGTCCCTACGTCCGAATTTTCTCGTAAGTATCGACATTATCGCCGATGAATCCAGCCCTCCGCTCAGACAAACCCCTACAGGTACATCGCTGCGCAGTCTCAACTTCACTGATGACTCCAGTTTTTCAAGGAGACCGCCGGTATTAACGTGATTCTTCAGCCTGTCTTTCAGGTCGTACCATTTTACCAACTTAAGTCCGCCGTCATGTTCCGCGTAACTTCCGTGGTTTAATTTCCTGATTTTCTTGAAAAATGTTTCCTCGTTATAATCGGTTCTGTTAAAAACCAGATAATTGAAAACCGCCTCTTCGTTCGCTTCCTTCAACTCCGGCATCACTTTCAGAATCGGCTGTATCTCGGATGCGTATACCAGTATGCTGCCGTTATAAAAATAATACAGCGGCTTCACGCCGTATCTGTCTCTGACAAGCAAAAGTTTGCCGTTGTACCTGTCGTAAATTGCAAACGCGAACATCCCGTTCAGCATCTCAAAACAGTTCTTGCCCCATTCGATGTATGACTTCAGTAATACTTCGGTGTCGGAATTCGTCCTGAACGAATGACCCTTCGCTCTTAACTTTTCCCTTATTTCTATGTAATTGTATATTTCTCCGTTGAAAGTAATTACGTACCGGTCATTCTCGTCTTTCATTGGCTGGTTCGCCGTTGAACTCAGGTCGATAATGCTCAAACGCACGAATCCCATCGTGAGATTGCTGTCGCTCCAAAGACCGCTGTCGTCAGGACCCCTGTGCCGCATCGCGTTCATCATTTCGGCAACTCTTCTTTCATTGTCCGGTCTTTGTCCTGTAACTGATATTCCGCAGATTCCGCACACTTATTTTAACTTCCTTATGTAAAGATGATTAATGTACGGCAAAAATGCCGCTATCGGTATCCTGAATATGCCCGATAATATTCTCTCGGCGATTCTGTATGGCAAAAACAATAATTTCCTTTTTCTTGTTATGAGCCTTCCGTTCTGCCTTATGTAGTTCGAAGTAAACCCCTTTTCGAGATTTAATACCTTATAATTTAGTCCTTTTAACCAACCTCTGATGTGCCAGTACGATGTTCCCTTCCTCCCTGCCAGTTCAAGGTCCTTTCCTTCCGCCCACTTGCCGCGCTTCAGCGCGTACTTGTATGCTGCCCTGCGAGGCAGCCAGGGTATGAAATATAATCCTGTAGTGTGCATGTCTTTCGGATAAATTATGTTGGGCGTCCCTGTGATTAGTATGATGCCGTTCTCTTTTGTCACCCTGAATACTTCTCTTAAATATTTTTTTCTGTCAGAAACAATGTGCTCTAATACAGCCGCTATTACCGATATATCAAAAAAATTATCTTCATACTTCAGCGGATACGTGTCTTCCGCGTGATACAGTTCAAGTTTATCCGCCGCGCCGTACGCTTCGGCTTTTATCATCGTCTTCCTTATCGCGTCCTCGCTGATGTCAACTCCGTAAACCTTTCCGCTTTTTACGTGAAGCGCGCAGGCTACCGCCGTTCCACCGAGCCCGGTTCCGAATATGAATACTTTTTTCCCCGATATCCCTGTTACGTATTCGAGCCACGGCACTACCGAGTCTAATGAAGATTCTACTGAAAACAACTGGTCGGCCGGAAACAGTTTCTCGAGCCCTCCCTTTAACACGGGATGCTTCTCGCTTTCATAATGTTTTTTATCTCTCGTTACGTACATCCTAATTGCCTTTTGGAACTAGTCTGCGCTTGTAATTCATATCGAAATTTATAGCCGATAAGAGGAACTGCATCCCGAATATTACGAGAACTGCGGGTATCATTACCGTGCCGGCTGTCGAGGGTACGTTTGTTTCATTACTTACCGCCCACTTGTAAATGCCGAATCCTGTCCCCGATAAAAGAAGCAGCGTGCTGAACAGTATATATACCGACCCGAGATTGAAATCACGAAGAAAATAATTGTATAGTATTCGCTTGATGAATCTTATGAAATATTTGAACGGAAACGTTGCCAGTATCAAGGGTATTCGTATGCCGCTTCTTTCGTCTTTGTAAATTGAATCAACCGGCACTTCATCCACCGCCGCCCGGAACGTTCCTAATCTGAATAAAACGTCATTCTCGAAGAAATACCCGTTATCTATCTTGTCTAAAGGAAGTACTCTCAGTGCTGGATTCGATATCGCCGTGAAACCGTTCGCAGGATCCATCAACTCCCAGTACCCGCTCACCAGTTTGCTTAAAAAAGATAATCCGAAATTACCTATCATCCTTATCTTCGGCATCTTTATTAGGTTATCGGGAAAATAAAACCTGTTTCCTTTCACGTATACGGCCGTTCCGGACTCAATCTTTTCTATGAACTGAGGAATACATCCCGTGTCCATCTGTCCGTCGCTGTCTATCTTAATTATTATATCGTAGTTCTCTTCAAGCGCCGCTGTGTAACCCGTCTTCACTGCTCCCCCGACTCCCTTGTTACTGTCGTGAAATAATACCTTCAGCCTCGGATCACTGACTTCTGATAGCAAATATTTCCCTGTATTCTCCGGACAACCGTCGTCAACAGCGAAAATTCTTTCCACTTCGCCGGGAATGCTCTTTATGACTTCCGCGGCTGTATCCTTAGTCCTGTAACAGGGCATTACTACGCATGTTCTCATCGGAATTTATTTGAATGTTTTATAACTTAATGAATACAACGAAGATAATATGAAAGATATCGGGAAAAACCAGAGTTTCCTGAAAATGAGCCTGTCCTCAGCCCGCCTTTGCTCTAAGTTTTTCGCGGTTTCTGAATCGAGGTGTATTCTGTGCTCCAGATATTTGCCCCTGTTGAAAATAAACCTGCCTCCCTCTTCCGCAAGCCTGAGCCAGGCGTCCCAATCTGGATTTATCCTGAAATTTCTGTCGAAAATGAAATTTGGTAAATTGTCCTTATTAAAAAAAACAGTCGGACAGCAGATCGGACATCCGAACCGTAATATCAACTTTTTTATGAACCTGCTTGCTGAACCTTTCCTCCGTACAATTATTGGTAAAAGCAGAAGTTCCTTTATGAATACTTTAATGCTCGTTCTCGGAATACCGTTTCCTTCACGTTCCTTATATCCCGTAAATATAATCGATAAATCCTTGTTCCCTTCCGCCTTCCTTATATTGCTTTCCGTATAACCCGGCAGATAGATATCGTCCTGATGCGCCAGAGTTACATATCTTGTGCCGGCTCTGCTGAAAGCGAAATTCCAGTCGTCCGTTATGCATTCAGATTTTTCATTTACTATTAATTCTATCCCGTGCTTCTCAGCCGCTTGCTTTATTACCTCTGTGCTCTGTCGCGTTGTTATCAATATTTCCGATTTCACGTTCTGATTCCTGAGTGATGAAATGCATTCCTCAAGATGCGGAGAATCACCGTGAGCGGGTATCACGAATGTATGCAGTATTTTTTTGCTTAACGTATAATCCAAAATATTGAGTGTTCAATCACGCGTGTTTGTATCGGCTTCCCCGTCGAATCTTCCGGTTAATCCGAACCGCGACATCAATGTATATATCCCGTATCCCGAAAAGATGTAAACAACAGGCAGTATCGGAAATGAATAACGTACTAATGATACCGTGATGGAATGTGGTATGCTGAACATTATTACCAGTATGAACAACAGATCCGCGGACGTTTTGTTCTTTTCTCTTCCTTTTATAAATCCGTAGAGCATGAATATTAGTAAAACAAAAGTCACAACTGTATTCACCATGTTGCCTATACCCGGTTTGTAACTGAACGGAAAATTGAGCCAGAAGCGGGAGATTTGCACTATCATTAACTTTACAGCGCTTAATGGCCTGTCTCTGATATTTTCCATCAACTGGATTTTCGCAATCTCCGTATACACGGAATCCTTCTGTGCATCCGTCCAGTTATTTTCCTTGCTTAACTTGTCCACCACATTTCTCGGATGATCCTGCATGTTCTCTATTTCCTTGTTTGAATACTCGCCCTTTCCGTTTATGTTCGTTCCTATCGCGAGATTCCCGCCGCCGCCCGACGAGGCTAATATGATTCTGTCGGTGTGTACATATCCCAGATAAGTCCACGGAACCTGTATGACGATAAATCCTAATAAAGCGAATACTATCCTGTATTTGAATTCTCTTTTCCTGACAAGAAAGTAAATTAAATATGAAACCGTCATAAATATGAATACGTAAAACAATACCGCGCGTGTTAAAGTCGCAAGAGAGAATATTATCCCCGATAAGAAATATATCAACCATTCGGATCTCTTATGCTTCACCGTCAATATATAAAATATCCCTCCGAAAAACAGAAACGTGAATGTCATCTCAGTAAGAGGTCTCGGTATCGTGAAAAACGCGGGATAATAAAACGCCCACAATATTCCTGTTATTATTCCAGACATCTCATTCCTGAATATGCTTACAGATACCTTTGCTGCCATTATGCATAACAGAGAGGAAATAAATGCCTGAAACAGGAAGAGCGGTATAAGGTTCATCGAGAATTTCAGGAACATCGCTACGATAAAAGGATAAACATAGCCTCCGTACATTATCAGACTTCCGCTCTTCGACGGGTAACCGCATTCAAGTATTCCGTTCGCGAGATTTACGTACGTTTTCCCGTCCGATATCTGCTCGTAAGAATAGTAATTTACAGGAAAAGTCTTTGAGTAAACATCCAATGAAGGGAGAAATATGTATGCCAGCCTAATCGAAAACGCAACCAGGAATAGGATTACAAATTTATTCCTAATCAATTTCGTAAAATTCATTTCGCTTTAATTTTATGCACTGTTTTTTCTTCAACCAACGAAATCCATTTTTCTCTTGTATTCTCCCAAGTGAAACCGCTGACTCTGACTTTCAGATTCCCGATTTTGCAGGCGTACTTGTCAAAATCCTTTAAGACATCCGCTAATTTCTCCGTAAAATCTTTTAAGTCTCCCCGCTTAAAATAAACAACCTCGTCATTCGTGTAAATAGATTGTATCCCTTCCGCATCTGATGTAAGAACTAACATTCCGTTCATACCCGCCTCGACAATGCTCATAGGGAAATTGTCATAATCGGACGTGTTTACGAAAAGTGAATGCTTGCTGTACTCTTCCAGTAGTTCGTTCCTTTGAACGAAGTTGTGAAAAATAATACCTCCGGTATTGCCGTACAAACTTCTGTAATCATCAAGCAATGAACCTCCGCCGAAAAGGTGCAACTCCGCATCGGCATTTTTTAAGGCTTCCTTTGCGCCTTCAAGAGCAATGTCAGGTCTGTATAATTTCTCGAAACTCCTTGCCCAGAGAACCTTTCTCGGCACTCCTGAGTCTGTGTTTTCCCTGAATTCAATCTTGTTCAGATAATTGTCGATGACTGTTGCGTTAAACCCGAATTCCTCAAAACAATTTTTCAGAAATCCCGTCGCGACAACGATTATATCCTCCCCGAAAAATATCCTGAGCAGCCCGTGATATTTCTTCAGGAATTCCCTCACCTGACCGTCGTGGAAATTGTATAAAACCCGTTTCCCCGTTATCAGTGATGCCAACGACGCCGTAAACATTGGTATGATTCCGTAATAAGCGCACCCTACGCCTATTATCAAGTCGCTTTTCCGCGCTTCTTTAAAAGAGATAAAGAATCCTTTCACCCTTTCCGCAATATTTCCGTGTGTCGATACCGTTACAACATCGTACCCCTCGCCCTTAAGCGATTCCGACAGTTCAAGCGTCTGCGTAGTTATTCCTCCTTGCTTCTTCCTTATATTAGCAATTATCAGAATCCGCATCAACTATTCGTCAACTTTTCAGTTTTCATAAACCTTTGCCTTCAAGGAAATTCACGTATCGGGTTGCTGTCGTCACCCATATTTTATCCCTGTTATCGTTAATATATTTGCACATATCCGGAAAAACTGTTTCGAAAAACCTTAAGTTCATGGACGGATGAAACCATAAAACACATACGGTTCTGCTTTTCATTGCTCGCCTGATTATTTCGCAATACCTGTAAACGTGATATTTCAGGCTCCATTCCTTGAATAACACGAACTCCCAGGTGCTTTTCAATTGCCACAATCCGCTCTTGTACTTGACGGGATAACCAAGTATGTTGTCATAATCGGTCCTGTACGATGTGAAACCGTTTTTTATTAATCCGTCAAGATTACCAATTGTATGCGCCGGATGAACGAATGACTTAAGTTCTATTCCGAACTCTTCTGCCGCTTTCCTGCATTCGGAAATCTCGGAATCAAATACTTCTGGAGAACAATATTTTTCGGTGCAGTCTATGTGCGAAAATGTATGACAGCCGATTTCGTGCTCAACATCGCTTTCAAGAATATTCTTTATTATGTCAGGACAATACCACCCGGGGTTTTTTCTGTAATCCGTGCACGGATCCGCGTCAAACCAGTCTCCTGCATCATATTTCCAGAATTCATTTTCGAAATATTCAGGGCGCTTTATTTCTTCGTGTGCCTTTCCCGCTTTTTTCGAACATGATTCCAGAAACAAATGCCCGATTGTTGCCCACGTTATAGGTATATCATATTCCCCGCATAAATCAAGTATGACAGGCATGTTGTTTCTTTCCTTCAATCCTTGCTCCGTTGCCTTCTTTATTCCGCCGAACTCGTTTTTCGCGTAACGCCAGGCCCAGCCTAATTCAAAATCGGCATAAATAATCAGCACGGTTTCTTTGCCTTCTGGAATGAAATTTTCTCCGTCGCGCCTTCTCTCAGTCTTCGGATCAAGATGAAGTCCGAAATTTATTTTCTTGAAAAAACTATTCATCCGTTAATTCCTTGTATATCGATTCTATTCTTCCCAATGTTTTTTCCGTGGAAAACTTTTCCTTGATTGAGATAATGCAGGTTTCGCTTATCCTTTCCCTGTACTGTTCGTCATTTCGTAACCTTCGGACAATGTCCGCGATTCCTTCAGTATCGTATTTATCAACCAAAAAACCGTTTATTCCGTCGTCTATGAGTTCGTTGCTCGCGCCAATGTCCGATACTATCGGTATTACCCCGGATGCCATGTACTCCTGAACCGAATTCGATAATCCTTCGCTGAACTCCTCTGTCGAGAAAAGAAAACCTACGGACATCGATGTCAGAAGTTCCTCCACGTTATTAATATTGCCCGTTAGTTTTATCCTGTTCTTCACTTCTGGCTCCAGCGAATTAATTACATTTTTGTAATGTTCGAAATTGTACCCGTACCCTACCGCGTATGCTTCGTCGATCAGGTTCTCGAGTATCAGATAACGCATTACCCTGACGAATGTATCGTAATCCTTGTATTTCGTGAAGTTCGCCACCATTACTCCGTTGAATTTTGCCCCCCTGTCGGGTGGATGAAATCTCGACACATTCATAAAATTAAAAATCACTTCGCCTTTCACTCCGTACTCCGTCAATCCCTTTCTTGAATTGCTTATAACAACATCCGACAGATTAAGCAGTAATATCTTCAGTTTCCTCTGCCAGCCTTTATCAAGCCCTGTATCCTGTATCGAACCGTTTACTATCCGGCTTCGGTACATCCTTGAAGGCAGATAAGAATATAGAGCCGATATTATGTCGAATGAATGAGTGACATCAGGCCTGAATTTCTCATAAGTGTTGAAGATTGAAAAAAACGGAACAAGTGCATTGTTATCCTTCCTGATTACTTCAAAATAATCCGCTGACTCTGATGCCGTTTTCGTGTAGTGCTGATTATCGTTGAACGTCAGAACACCGGGAGAAAACTTTCTTCTGTCAATGTTCCTGATTGTTTCAATTATCTGCCTTTCTTTTCCCCCGTTTCCGAGTCCGTCGGTAATATACAATATTCTTTTTCTACCGCCCATTTTACAATGACGAGTAAACTTTCAACATCTTCCCCGCTATGCGCTCCCAGTTAAGTATCCCTTCATTCTTCATCTCTTCAATTCCGTTTTCCATCTCTCTTATCCTATCCTCCTTTCCGCATAATTCTATTATCCCCGCTGCCAGTTCATCTTCACATCCGTTCCCAAACAGCAAACCCGTCTTTTTATCAATTACAACCTCTTTTATTCCCCCGGTGTCGGACGCTATTACCGGCTTATTGAATGCGTACGAGGTCATTATTACGCCGCTGTGAGTAGAATCTGTATATGGCGTCACTACACAAATGCTGTTCTTTACCAGATGAACCAATTCGTTTGGACTGATATACCTGTTCAGTATCTTTATGTTGTCACCTTCCCTTAATTCAAACCCCGGATCCCCGGCTCCGGCAACTACCAGATT
>CAZOQR010000092.1:0-10671 GCA_964581915.1 uncultured Ignavibacteriaceae bacterium
GTACCTTGATACTCGTCGGTCTCGGTTCGGTATTCGGCGTTCCCGTGGGAATTTTCGCGGGAATCTACGTGACGGAGTATTCGAAAAGTTTTTTCGCTAACGTTGTGAAATTCGTTACGGATGTCCTGAGCGGCATACCGTCTATAATTATAGGAATAATCGCTTACGGTTTAATAGTCATTCCGATGCAGAGATTCTCGGCGTATGCGGGCGGATTCGCGCTCGGACTCCTGATGATACCTACTGTCACGCGTATTACGGAAGAGATGCTTAAACTCGTTCCGCATACAATCAGAGAAGCGGCGCTCGCGCTTGGAATACCTAGATGGAAAACCACGTTAAGAATCGTGCTGAGAACCGCCTCCGGAGGAATTGTAACGGGAATTCTCCTCGCCGTCGCGAGAGCGGCGGGGGAAACAGCGCCTTTGCTTTTTACGTCTTTCGGAAACAGTTTCTGGTCCTCGACTCTTGACAGTCCTATGGCTTCAATTCCCGTGCAGATATTCAACTACGCGATTTCACCTTACGACGAATGGCACGGAAAAGCCTGGGCGGGAGCATTCGTTCTAATATCTCTTGTATTTATTGTCAGTCTGCTGGTAAGAATCGCGACAAGAAACAAATATTCCGGTAACTAATGACGGATAACAGAATAAACATAATTGCCGAAGAAGAAGTCCTGTCCGTGAACAGCGCGGCGCCGACGGAAGAAGAAATTTATGAGAAATCTAAATTCTCTCTGGAGACAGAAAATCTCAGCGTTTCATTCCACGGACGCGATGCCATATCGGATATCAACGCGAAATTCAGAAAACATTCGATAACGGCTATAATAGGTCCGTCGGGCTGCGGTAAATCCACTTTTCTGAGGGCGCTGAATTTCATGCATGACCTGACGCCCGGCGCGCTCGTATCGGGCTCGATTAAAATTCACGGCAGGGATATTTCGGAATACGACATGACCGATGTAAGAAGGCGTGTCGGTATGGTTTTCCAGAAACCGAATCCCTTTCCTACTATGTCGATTTATGAAAATGTGTCTGCAGGACTGACGCTTTTTAAAAGGCAAAAAAGAAAAGAACTCGATGAGATTGTAGAAAAGGCTCTCGTTCACGCGGGATTGTGGGAGGAAACTAAGGACAGACTCAAGGTTTCCGCAATGGCGCTTTCAGGAGGACAACAGCAAAGACTGTGCATCGCGAGGACGCTTGCCGTAAATCCTGAAATTATTCTCTTCGACGAACCGACATCCGCTCTCGACCCTATTTCGACATCCCGTATCGAAGAAACACTTCATTCGTTGAAAAAAGACTATACGATTATTATCGTGACACACAACATGCAGCAGGCTTCAAGATTAAGCGATTACACCTCTTTCTTCTTCCTCGGGAAACTAATAGAGCACGGAAAAACACGAACAATTTTTACATCTCCGAAAAACTCCCTTACAGAAGAATATATTATCGGAAAATTCGGCTGATTTGTTTTAAGAAAAACATAGAATTTTAATCCTGAATTTGATATTTTATATATTACAAATTAACAGGGCGGAACTCTGGAAGAAAACAATAAAATATCGCACAGCGGAATAAAAGCGTTGATTTTCCCGTTTGCCGTAATATGCTTTTTCGCAATGTCGTTCGCTTTCGGTGAAAGCAATTATATCTCTGAAACCAAGATTCCTAAAACCGAGGGATTCTACGAATACAACCGCTTTTCAAAAGGAAATTCTTCTTCGAAGATAAACATACTTTCTGAAGCCGATGTATCCGTCGGACTCAAAGATACTGTATATACGGATAAGGACTGCTGGCTTGAACTCAGAATCGACCAGCAAATGCTGTATCAGCACTGGCGTAACGGCAAGGTAGAGAGATATCCGATTTCCTCGGGCAACAAGTATCTCGACAGAAGCGTCGAGTCCCGCCCGGGTTTGTTCGCGATATTTCACAAAGAGGAGCATCACGAATCCTCGCAGTATAATAACGCGGACATGTACTATTTCATGCCGTTCAATCAGGGTATCGGTTTTCATTCTCTTAACGGAACCGGTTATTACGGAAATCTCGGCGTCAGACCCTCGTCGCACGGATGCATAAGGATGCGCCACGACGACGTGAAAAAAGTTTTCCGTGATTGTCCGCTCGGAACGCTTGTTCTCGCTCACAGGGGAGAAACTGCAAGGGTAGTTGGATTCGCGCCCGAAGATTATGAGATTAAAGATTCTCTTACAAAAGATGAAGCGAAATATCTTCTTGCCGAAAACCTTTACAATATTCTCGAAGGAAATTATTTTGTTTCGGACAGAAAGTTTTTCGTTGTTGACCCGAAAGTGATTCCCGTGTCGGGTGTTTATATCGGCTACGACAGGAAACTCCCTAAAAAGCAGAGAATTTACAAGAGCATCGGCATTTTCCTGCTTGACCCGGACGTCGTTTGCAATATTAAAACCGGTGAAATCCTCGACAGCGTTAAAAGCGCGGAATATACAGCCGACATTTACGTGGACGAGGAAGAAATAACATCAGGAGATGAAAGCGAGTTATCGTCGGTCGAGATAATCAAGAAATTCTTCAACAATCCGATTGGCGTGCTTCCGTACTTTCCGCCGAAAAACAATTAATTTACTTGTTTTCGGCATTTTTTGATATTTTTTATGATTTATAATGACTATATTTGCAGTACGGGAACAAAATATATTTGAATTAGTAAATAAATTAGATTAAATAATACTTAAAACCTTTAATACCGGAGGTTAAAATCATGGCAAACGATAATATAAAGAACTTTCAGGAACCACTCGAAACCCGTATGCAATACGGCGCTCCTGAATTAAAAAGGATATACAAGAAGTACGCGTCCAGAGGACTCATTCTTGCCGTTGTTATTCATATATTCCTTATCTCCGCTTACGCGGTCTCGATCTACATCGAGAAACTTCAGGAGGAAAGACAACTCCAGATAAAACGCGATATCGAACTTAAAGACATTCAGACACAGGAACAGGAAAGTCAGGAAGAAGATGCTCCTCCTCCTCCGGATGTTCAGGTTCAGCAGCCCGAAGCGTTAAAGGACCTGGCGGCATTGACGCCCGAGCCTGTCGCTAAGGAAAAAGCGGACCTTGAAACAATCAAGAAAGTTGAAGAGACTGAGAAGATTAAAGCCTTCGTATCGTCCGAAGGAAGTGAAAATGTTGACCCTAACAAGGAAACAGGCAAACTTCAGGTTGACGTGAAGAAGACGGAAGAAAAGCAGGAAAAGGAAGAGAAGAAAGAAAAGAAAGAAGTTACGAAGACATACCAGCAGTTTGAAGTCGATAAGGCTCCTGTCGCGGTGAACCTTTCGCAGGTCAGGTCGTCGATGAGATATCCTGAAATAGCGCGTTCAAGCGGCATCGAAGGCAAAGTTACCGTTAAAGTGCTCGTAGGTCCCGACGGTTCAGTCGTGTCTGTAGGCGGTTTCAGCGGCCCGGACGTCTTCAGGGATGAAGTTTCTTCGAAGGTCATGAATCTGCAGTTCACGCCCGCGCTTCAGCAGGGTCAGCCTGTAAGGTGCTGGGTCAGCGTGCCGTTCAGTTTCACACTGACAGGTAAGTTCAAAAAAGATACTGAAGAAGATAAGAAAGAAGAGAAGGGAGAAAACTAAGTTCATCGATGAAGATGAATGGTGCTCTTTACATAAACATTTTTACGTCAATAGTCAGCATCGGGATGGGAGTGCTTCTTATAGGCGGCATGATTCTTCCCCAGATGCAGGCAGGTACAAGGCTCGTTTTCGGATTGGTTTTTCTCGCTTACGGAATTTACAGACTGCTCGGCGTTCAGGCGAAACTGAAATCGAAAAGACAACAGGAAGAACACGAACGGCTCAAGAAAGCGCAGGAAGAACTTATAAGGAAACTGAAAGACGGAAAATAAATCTAATTATAAAGGCGGCCGTTGAAAAATTGCCGCCTGTTTTACTTATCGGATTAATGCATAACATTTCAAAAATATTGCTGCTTCTTTTGATTCTGCCTGTTCTCATTTTTTCATCCTGTGATTACAGCCAGATAAAATCGAAAGCCACTATCGGGGATATGTCCTTCATCGCCGACGAAAATCTCGAACCCGTAATGCCGTTTCTCAAGAGCGAGTTTGAAAGGATAAACCCCGAAGCGCACGTTTCCTATTCGCTCGCGCCCACGAAGAACACTATCGCGGCGCTGCTTAACAAGGACACGAAACTCATAATGATAAACGGGGATTTCAATCAGGAAGACCAGAATTACATCAAACAGTACAAACTCGAATTCCAGAGGCACGAAGTCGCGATTGACGCTATCGCTTTTATCGTAAATCCCGATAATCCCGTGCTTAGACTTACTTCGACCGACCTTCAGAACATTTTTACGGGAGTTTACACGAACTGGTCTCAGATTAAAGTACAGGACACAGAGCAGAACGATAAGGTGTCATCGGAAATGCGCGGTAACGATAATAAGATAAAAATATTCATACAAAGACCAAATTCATCGACTTACCAGTACGTGAAGGACACCGTGCTATCCGGCAAGGATTACGTCAACACTGCTCAGATATGCTCTACGAGCGCGCAGATGCTTGAGATGATAAGGACGAATAAAAATGCAATCGGAATTTCCAACCTGTGCTGGCTTTCGCAGGGTAATCAGGATTCTCTCGACGCGACGGTAAGAGCGATAAGAATATCGAGGATTTATCCGAACGGAAAGCAGGACGATTTCACCGAACTGCATCAGGGTCTCGTTGCCACCAGAAAATATCCCTATGTAAGAAAAGTAGTTTTATATACATCAATATTAGATATACAACTCGCAACCGGCTGGATATCGTTTTTAAGGAATAAAGACGGTCAGAAGGTATTTCTTGAAAGGGGAATGGTCCCCATCAGTCAGCCGGTAAAAGTTATACAATTAGAATAATTTAAAATCATACCGATATGTTTAAATTGAAAAATTTAGTTCCGGTCATTTGTTTGCTGTTTGTATTCATCCTGAATGCCGTGGCGCAGGACGATTTGCAAAAAGGTAAAGACGCGATTAACAGAGGTGATTTTGTTTCTGCGGTGAATTATCTCGGAAACGCCGTGAAATCGAAACAGAATTATGACACCTACTATTACTATGGTTTTGCTCTTTATAAAACAGGGTCTCTGGATAAAGCCGAAGAGAACCTGAAAAAAGCATTGAAGGACGACGATGAAGGAGTTGACGCGATGCTTGCCCTTGGCAGTTTATACAGCGATCAGAAAAAATACGACGAAGCGAATTCCTGGTTCAAGAAAGCGCTTAAAATTGATCCCGAGAACATCAACGCTATGATTGCGCAGGCTAATAATTTCTCCATGCAGGGAAAAATTGACGACGCGATAAAATCCCTTACTCTCGCTACGACTATAAGCAAGGAGAATCCGAAGGTTTACATCGGGCTCGGCGACGCGTACAGGATAAGAGGCTCTTATAAACTCGCTGTCGATTATTACAAGAAGGCTATCGCGCTGAAAAAACTTCCCAACGCGTTTACCGGACTCGGCGATACGTATTACAGACAGAAAAAATACAACGAGGCGATAGCGGAATATGATAACGCCATACTCGCGGACCCGAATTACGCGGACGCTTATTTCGGCAAGGGAAAAATCCTTTACTTCGGCGGCAGGTACACCGAAGCGGCTGACGCGTTCGTGAAGTACAGCCAGTTAAGACCCGGCTCGCAGGAAGGAAATTCTTACTATGCGAAAACCCTTTACGCGCAGGGAGTTGACCTCGTTGATAAGAACCAGATTGAACAGGGTAATGAGAAATACAATGAAGCGCTTAAGATGCTCGCGGACGTTATAAAGAACGACCCGAAGTCAATAGCGGGTAATCTCTATACCGCTTATATCTATACTGAAAAAGCCGATATAGACGAAAATAACAAGACTGAATACCTTAATAAGGCGGTCGAGTTTTTCGGTAAGGTCTCGATAAAGGATTATGAACTCGAAGACCTCCAGAAACTCGCGAAAGTGAACTCGAGCCTGAAGAATTTCGACGATGCTGACAAGTATTACGCGATGGCTGTTTCGAAAGACAGTTCGGATTACATCACGCTCTACGAATGGGGCAAATCACAGTACAAGGCGGAAAAATTCGAACCCGCTCTCGAAAAATTCCAGAAGGCGATCGACCTCGGAATGAAAGGAAAACTTCCGTATTTGTTCAGGGGCTTCTGCTATTATTCATTGAAGAAATATGCCGAAGCGGCTCCGATGTTTCAGGCGGCAATAGACGCCGACCCGAATTACCTCCTTGCGAGGGAGTTCCTGGCGCGCGCTTACAGGTTTGCATCGATGAACGATGAATCGATTAAAGCGTATGAAGAAGTGCTGAAAATGGATCCCGAAAACAAGGAAGCGCAGGATATGATTAAGGCATTGAACGCTAAAAAGAATCAACAGCAAAATTAAAAAATTAGAAAATATTCAAAACTTTTAACGGATTTATGCGATTATATCTTTAATCGCATAAATTTTTATACAGGACAATGAGCGAATTAAATAAATACATTGATAAAAACAAGGACAGGTTTCTTGAAGAACTTAAGGAGTTTTTGAGAATACCGTCAATCAGCAATGAAGAAAAATATTCCGGCGACGTCAGGAAAGCCGCTGAATGGCTCAGCGCCAAACTTGCAGACATAGGAATGGAGAATATAAAAATCTATCAGACCGATGGTCATCCGATTGTTTACGCGGATTATCTAAAAGCGGGTGATGACAAGCCCGTTATTCTGATTTACGGTCATTATGACGTCCAGCCCGTCGATCCGGTTGAATTGTGGAATGCGCCGCCTTTCGAGCCGGTTGTAAAAGACGGAAAGATTTATGCGAGAGGCTCGGCTGACGATAAAGGACAGATTTACATTCACGTTAAAAGCCTCGAAGCGCATTTGAAGACGAATAAAAAACTTCCTGTAAACATAAAAGTAATATTCGAAGGCGAAGAGGAAATAGGCAGCCCGAATCTCGGCAAATTCATACTGAATAACAAGGAGTTGCTGAAATCGGATTACGTGGTGATTTCGGATACCTCGATGTATGAAAAAGGTCTTCCGTCTATATGCTACGGTCTCAGAGGTCTCTGTTTCATGCAGGTCGAAGTTACGGGTCCGAACCGGGATCTTCATTCCGGAACTTACGGCGGGGGAGTCGATAATCCGATTAACGCTCTCGCGAAACTCATAAATCAGTTGAAAGACGATAACGGAAAGATACTAATTGACGGATTCTATGATGACGTCGTAAATCTCGCGAAGAAAGAACGCGATGAGTTTGCAAGGCTTCCGTTCGATGAAAAGAAATATATGAAAGACCTCGAAGTTGACGGACTGTTCGGAGAAAAAGGATATACAACCATCGAAAGGGTTTCGGCAAGGCCGACTCTCGACTGCAACGGAATCTGGGGCGGTTATCAGGGACAGGGAGCAAAGACGGTTCTTCCTTCGGTTGCCGGCGCGAAAATCTCTATGCGCCTCGTACCGAATCAGGACCCTGAAAAAATCGCCGTGTTGTTCGAAAAATACATCAATAAGATTGCTCCGAAATCCGTAAAGGTGAAGGTAACTTACCTGCACGGCGGTATGCCTTCGGTCACGGCAATCGATACGCCTGCGATTAAGGCGGCTGTGAAAGCGCTGAAAAACGCTTTCGGAGTCGAACCCGTGTACTTCAAGGAAGGCGGATCGATTCCTATTGTAAACACTTTCAAGGAAGTTCTCGGAGCGGACGCGATTTTGTTGGGCTTCGGTCTTTCCGACGATAACATTCATTCGCCGAATGAGAAATTTGATCTTGAGAATTTCTATAAAGGTATCAGCACCGTAACAAATTATTACGAAGAATTATCAAAAATTTAAAATATAATGGCAAAATCAGTTAAGACAAGAAAATCAAGTCAGCCTGCGGATAAATTCCATATATCGCTGACAAAGAAGAACTATGCGATAATCGGCACGGGTATCGCTTTAATAATTCTTGGTTATATCTTTATGTCGGAAAATTCGGTTGACGGATTTATGCCGACTGTTATTGCTCCGATTCTGCTCGTTCTGGGTTACTGCGTCGTAATTCCATTCGGAATTTTGTACAAGGATAAATCAGAAGGACAGAACGAAATAACGGATAAAACTGTTCTGAGTACTGAAAAGGCTAATATAAAGACCAAGTAATTCAGGGAATGCAACGGCTTCGACGGATTGCAAAGATGGTCGAAACAGCATACAGTGTTCCCAGTCCATCACTTTAAAACGGCTGGAAAACAATAAACGCAGAAAATAATTACGCTTTAGCTGCCTAATTAAAGGCAACTCGTTGACTAATTCCGTCTCCTGCCCGGAATCGATCAACGCCGACAGACAGGATAGCAGTGCCGGTTTCCTGTGACAGCATTGTGAAACTTAACGGGATAGGAAAGAAAGGTTTGTTTGTTTAGACTTTCAATCCGAAATTTAAAAACAAACTAAGTATGTAGAAGTTTTGATGGTCTTCTTTTCGGACCCGGGTTCGACTCCCGGCATTTCCACAGATTTTATATCATCTCGTTTATCGCCGCGCAAACTTTATCCGTATCTATGGTGATTTTATTCTCTTCGCTCGATATCAGAACCGCCTTCTTATCCGAAAGGGGAGCGAAACGTTTTATGTTCCATTCGACTTTGTGATAAACGGCGACTATCGGCACGTTAAAACAGGATGCAATGTGCACTAAGGATGTATCAGGAGTGATTATCAGGCGCGCATTCCTGACAATTTCAGTCAATTCAAGAATTCCTCCGTCGAAATAATGCAATTTTTGACCCGTCTTCGATTCAATGTTCGTGAATAATTCCCTGTCTTTTTCCATGAACTGAAACACAAAATCGAGTTTTCCGGAAAACGAGTTGAATATTGAAACGACGTCATCCGGGTTCCAGTTGCGCGTATTGTCTTTAACCGATAGATTAAAAAGGACATAATTTTTCGGGTATCCGTTCAACAATTCATTCGTTTTCTGACGTATATCGTCTGGAACGAAGATTTCAGGCATCAAATTCGAAAAATCTCCCGCTTTATCGAGTATTTTCAGGGGCAGTTTATTAATCTCAGTATAATGCTCCCCGGCTCTTATCGGGGTCAAATCAATATCGAATATTTTCGGCTCGAAATTAAATCCTATGGATTTCCTGAAGCGGGCGATTTTGAGTAGTTTTGCGGACGTATTCGAATGTTCGGGTTTCGTATCAATCCAGTAGTCGAATCTGATTTTCTTTATTTGAAGAAATGACTTTATGTATCCAGATATAGTCTTATTAAAAATAATGGTTTTATCTACGCTTTTGTGATTTTTCGCTATAATATCATTTGAAGAACTCGTCAGGACAGTTACGTTGCAGTCAGGATACAATTGTTTCAAACCGGAAAAAAGGGGGGTAGTCAATATCATATCCCCGATTCTTCCGATTTGAACAATTAGAAATTCCATTATCTTTTTCTCTTTTGTATTTGCTTCTGTTGCTGCTGCATTTTCTCCATAATTCTCTGCATGATTGAGGGTTTTACCGGCTTCTTGATTTCTTCCGGTTTCGGAGGTCTGATTTTGGTAGTATAATATTGCTGACCTATCGAAAGCAGGTTAAACACGAAATAATACAGATTTAATCCGGACGGCAGAGAGAAGAACAGCAACGTCATCAAAACAGGCATCATGTAAACCATGCTTTTCTGTTTCGGGTCGGTAACGGTCATTTTCTGCTGAATGAACATCGTTATTCCCATCAGCGTAGCAAGCCCTGATATCTGGTCTATGCCGAAGAGAGGTATTTTAAACGGTAAATGAAACAGAACGTCAGGCGCCGAAAGGTCTTTAATCCACCAGATGAATTCCGCCTGCCTTAGTTCGATTGTCGAACGGAACACGGCGAACAAAGCGTAAAGAATCGGAAGTTGAAGCAGCAGCGGAAGGCATCCGCCCATCGGATTTATACCCTCTTCCTTGTACAGTTTCATAACCGCGCTGTTCATTTTCTGAGGGTCGTCTTTATATTTTTCCTTAATGGCGCTGATTTTGGGATTAAGCGTGCCCATCTTCTGCATCGACTGCGTTTGCTTCTTCGTCAGGGGATTCAGCAATATCTTGAGAACGATTGCAAAAACTATTATAACAAGCCCCCAGTTTGAAATAAACAGATGTAGAAAATTAAAGAACGGGATTATCATGTATTGCGCGATAGGTCTCACAATGAAATCGAGCGAGAACCTCATTGTTTTTTCCAGTTCGAGGTCGTAACTCTTTAAAATCTTGTAATCTATGGGTGTAATGAGTATTCTGAATGTGCTTTTTTCCGATGCTCCGTTTTTAATGTCCATCTTCACGGCTACCGAAAAAAGATGCTTCGAACCGTCATTTGGCAGATGAATTTTATTTTGCGTAAGATACGCTCCGTCGCCTTTGCGGGAATCGGGAATTATGAAAACTCCGAAATACTTGTTCCTCAGAGAAACATAGTCCGTATTTCCGTTAAGGTCGTTGCTGACTTCCTTGTCGAAATCTTTCGGTGTCATTTGCTCCAGTTCGCCGCCCATGTATGCATAGCCTTCCGAGAATTGCGCCTCTTCGTCGCTTCTGTATTC
>CAZOQR010000093.1:0-10649 GCA_964581915.1 uncultured Ignavibacteriaceae bacterium
TAGTCCGAGTTCAGTCCTACGACGAGAAAATCTCCGAGAGATTTCGCTTCGTTAAGATACTCGACGTGACCTCTGTGAATAATATCGAAGCATCCGTTCGTGAAAACTACGCTTCTTTTTTCATCTTTCAGGCTTGCCCTGATTTCCGCGAAATCTTCTTTAGCAAACATAATGTCAGGATATTAATTTCTTGTACAGTTTGTCCCTGCGAACCGGAACTATTCCTACTTCTTCTACTACGATTCCCGCCGCAATGTTCGATATGTAAGCGGCTTCTCTGACGCCCGCCCCTCCTGACAGGCAGAAAGCCATAGTTGAAATGACCGTATCTCCCGCGCCCGACACATCTGCAACTTTTTTCGCTACGGTCTTGACGGACGAGATAACAATTTTTCCGTTTTCCCTGCTGTAGATTCTCATTCCGTGCTCGCCGAGCGTGAGAACGACGTTTTTACATTTTATTTTCTTTATTAGGTCCATAACCAATTCGTTCGGGTCCGCAGCGGTTTTTAATTTCTTTCCAAACGCGTCTTCCAATTCTTTCCTGTTCGGTTTAAAGAGGAAAGTTTCCTTAAATTCGAAAAAGTTTTCGAATTTCGGGTCAACGAGAACCCTGATTTTTCTTTTTTCGGCGAGAGCGAGAATTTTCTTAATAAGGGGTTTCGTAAGCACGCCCTTGTTATAGTCCTGAAGGATGATGTATTTAGTATCGCTGCTTATCTCTCCGAGTTTCTTTATAATCTGCGATTCAATTTGTCCGCTTATATCCTGTTTGGACTCGCTGTCGATTCTTATAAGGTGATGCGAGTCCGAAATCACGCGCGTCTTGCACGTTGTCGGTCTCGCGGGATCGGTTATAAGTCCCGATGTATCCTGACCGAGGTTTTTCATACCTTCTTTTAGTATCCTGCCCGCCCCGTCATTTCCGATAACACCGATGAGATAAGGCTCGGCGCCCAGCGATTTAATGTTAAGGCTCACGTTCGCAGCGCCGCCGAGTTTGCTCTTTGATTCTTTCAGGTCAAAAACCTGCACGGGGGCTTCCGGTGAAATCCTGTTAACGTTTCCGAACATATACCTGTCAAGCATTATATCGCCGATTATGCAGATTCTCCTGCCTGACGCGGCTTCGAATATCTTATCAATCTTTTTTCTGTCCATCCTTAAAGATAATTTTTATATGTAGGTTATTCAATTTAGAAATAGTTGAACACGAAATTCAGAAAATGGTCCGCCTGATACCTTTGTGAAAAGAAGACCTGCAGACCGTTGCTCGTGATTATGCGGTAAAAATTCGTTCCGCCTTCCGAAACTACTTTTTCAATGTTCGTGTTCGGGAAAAACGCGATTATGTTCCCGAGCGTATAACTTTCCGGATTCACGAACTTGATTTTTTCCTGAGTCTTTGGTTTGGTCTTCAGGGTATCGGCAAACTTGAATTTCAGAGTATCATTCCGCTTGTCCTCGACAGTATAGAGGCTGTCGCCCTTGAATATTCGCATCTCCCTGCCGTAGCGTTCGTCGATTACTTTAAGGTTAAGGTTGTAAACTCCGCTTTCGAAAGGGGAAGACGTGTATTTTCTGGAATAGTATATAAGAGCAAACGGTTTCAGCACGATAATCGTGCGTATTTCATTTCTGACAATGAGGTCTTCAATGTTGCGGTCGGAGAATATTCTCTGCTTTTCGGTGTAAACGAGGGAATCGTCAGACTCTCTTCTGATTTCGATGAGGGAGTGATACCTGTCGAATTCATACTCGTCGTAGTTAATGCTGTCGAGAATGCTCTTAGACGCGGTCGCCCAGTTTATCATCACGGTCTGCGGATTGAAGCCGAGATTTGAATTATCGACCTGAAAGTCCTTCAGGACAAGGAGTTTGCCGTAGTTAATTACATTGGGATTGTCGGAAAGTTTAACGGTATTCTTCGCGAGAACAGTAACGTTCGAGTCGTTGATGCTTGATTCGAGGTCGCGAATGTAGAAAACCTTATAGTCGCCGATGATTTCATTCTTGAAATTCATTTTCCCCAGTTTTTCCGCGTACCCGTCGCTCTTGACGACGGCGAGCGCAATTTTATTTTTCTGAAGAAAACTTTTAATATCAAGAATGTTCAACTCTTCTTCCGTTGGACCTTTTTTTCTCGAGGATTTTTTATCTTTATGCGTAGCGACGGGAAAATTTCCGAGCACGAACTTTGACGGATAGTTCGATAGCGTCTGGACGGCGAAAACGTCGTAGTATCCTTCGATTTCCTCGAAATACACCCTGTCTTCGCTCTTGACGTAATTCCGTTCAATTCTTTCCCGTATAAGTCTGCCCGCTTCATAAGTATCTTCCCTGAAGGGATGCGGATAATAGAAACTCCATATCATATTCATTATTATAATCACGGACAGCAAGGACAGCGTGAGGTACTTTCTGTAATTCAGAATCTGACTGACGGCGAGCGGTATAAAGAGTATGGCATTTATGACAATATATCTCGATATCATATTCGTGCCGCCCGTACCGAAAAATCCCTGAAACATGAGAAGAACCAATTGCGCGACGTTGAAGAAAACGAAAATGCTCAGCGACGTGATTTCGCTTTTCTTTCTGAAAAATCCTTTGATGCAGTCGAAAGTTACTTTCAACGCAAAGAACGAAGTGACCGGGGCGATGTAGAAAATGAATATCGGATACTGAATTACTTTTTGAAGCACTTTCGCGGCGCCGTAATCTTCGTAAATCTTATTGGTTTCCTTCGCAAAGTACAGAAGGTCGCCGTAATCCTTAAGGTTGAGGAGCATCCACCATGCAATTGTAAGCAGGGAGATGAGGGAAATCGCGACGGGGAGAAAATCCTTTTTTCCTTTCTTCAGAATTATTTCGACGTAAAAAACATACACGACAAAAACCACGCTGAACAGCCAGCCTTCATATCTGAACATGTTTCCAAGAGCGAAGAACACCGTCGCGGAGGCGAGAGGGACAATCTTTCCTTCGCTTCTGTTGTATATAAGAGCGTAGTATATGCCGCCGATTATAAAGAAGAAATGAATCGATTCCGGCAGACCCGAAATTCCCAGCCATACCTGAAACGGGAAGAAAATAAAAATCAGGCAGGAGAAGACAGCGTTCCATTTATCGAATACAAAACGGCAGATCCTGTAAAGGTAAAATAACGTCGCCGTGGAGAAAACGAAATTTGTAAAAGTCGCCGCGAAGAACAAATCTTTTATGAACAGCATAGCGAAACCGTTGAGCCAGAAATGCGGCGACAGCCATACTCCCGCGTACATTTCGGGTTTCTGCATCCATTCGAATGATTTGACCGTGCGGCAATAATCGTCGGAAGAAAGCCATCTGTAGCCGGAATTGAAAATTATAATCTGGAAAACAATTTTGACGAGCATTAACAGCGCGAGAATCAGCCATTCGTTGTTCAGGACTGCATCGCTGAACTTTCCGAAAGCGGACTTCAATAAATTTATCTTATTTGAATTTCTTTCTTTCACTTATTAAGTTTAATGCGGAACGTTGTTCCTTTTTCGGCGCTGCTTTCGAGAAGAATCAGTTTACCTTTGTGATAATCGTCGATTATTCTTTTCGAAAGACTGAGCCCGAGACCCCAGCCCCGTTTCTTCGTTGAAAATCCGGGTCTGAAAATATCTTTCCTGAATTTTTTATCGACGCCCTTTCCGTTGTCGGTAACGTCTATTAGGATTTCGCCTTGACGTTCGTCGACCTTGAAGTTAATAATTCCGTGTTCTTTCTCTATCGCGTCGAGAGCGTTCTTAAGAAGGTTCTCGATCACCCATTCAAAAAGTTCGGTGTTCAGTTTTCCGATTACTTCTTCCGGAGCCTGTATGCCGATGCTGACTTTTTTCCTTATGCTTCCGTCGGCGTTGGTAAATCCTGGTATTCTTTTCTCGAAATACCCGCAGACATTTTTTATCAGTTCGCTGACGTTTTCGGGTTCGAGTTTCGGCAGCGAGCCGATTTTCGAAAATCTCGTCGCTATCTTATTCAGTTTTTCTATATCGCTTTCAGTCTCGTTCAGTATTTCCCTGAAACTTTCGCTTTCCGGGTCGGTATTTTTCATAATTTCTATCCAGCCCATAAGCGAAGAGAGGGGAGTCCCGAGTTGGTGAGCGGTTTCTTTCGAGAGACCGACCCATATACTGCTCTGTTCATGTTTCTTGACGTACGAAAATCCGACGTAACCGAGCAGAATAAAAATGCCTCCAATAACGATTTCAAAAAAAGGCAGGACTTTCAACTGCGTAATTAGAGATGACTGACCGTAGTTAACGTAATTCAGAATAACAGTATCCCTGTAACTGACTTTTATCGGCGGGTTCACTTCCACCATATCTTTCGCCTGTTTAAGGAGCATGCGCTGTATATCCGCGGCAGGCAGGGCAGTATCAATATCGATATTCTTGTAAAAACTTACTACCCTGTAATCCTTGTCAGTGGCAATTATCGGGAAATCAATCTGTGTAATTATCTCGTTGAATATAAAACTGTATTCACCGCTTGAACTTTCATCGTTAGCAATGTATTCGAGCGACTTCGCGTAAAGGTTCGCAATCAGTGCTTCGCGTTTCTGGATTCTATCAACGAGAATCTGCGTGAAAAAAAGAATCGCGATTGCAAAAAAGACAGCGCTGATTACGAGAACAATTTTTAATTTTAGGGAGCCGATCTTATACATTCCGAATAATGTTATCCTATATTAATTAATATATTCTTATTTTTACCGGGTTAAGCGATAAACAATGCATATTGAACAGAAACGTTAAAATATTATTCTTTCTTCTTATTCTTTTCATAATTTCATTTATTGCTTCGTTGTTTTCCGGAAGTGTTTTTATATCTCCCTTCGGGTTATTTTCGAGCGCTGACGGAATTGACCGGAATTTAAGCATGATTTTTTATGAAATCAGGCTTCCCAGAACCCTCAATGCCGTACTTATCGGTTCGGCTCTGAGTTGTTCGGGAATCGTCCTGCAGACGATTCTCCGCAATAATCTTGCAGAACCCGGGCTGCTCGGGATATCCGCGGGGGCAGGTCTTGGCGCGATAATACTATTCATTATGCCTTACGCGTCATTTTATTTTGTCGCGCCTGTCTCGTTCGTCTCCGCGCTAGCAACAACACTCGTAATATTTTATATTTCTAATGGTTTAAAACATAAATATACTAATTTTTTATCATCAAATAAAATCATCTTAGCGGGAATAGCGATAAATGCACTGTTATCATCTGTTAACGCATTTCTGCTGATTTATACGGGAAAATCGCTGACTCACATAATATACTGGCTAAACGGAGGGTTGTCGGGCAGGGGATGGAATGAATTTTTTCCGACATTCGTCTTCGTGATAGCAGGCGTTATAATTGCTGGTCTTCTGTCGAAGGAATACAACGTACTTTCACTCGGGAGCGAATTATCCGTCACCCTCGGTCTTAACACGAGAAGGCTTCAGAACATATCCATAGCCGTGGCGTCGATACTCGCGGCGGCGGCCGTGTCCGTGGCTGGAATCATATCATTCGTAGGGCTGATAGTGCCGAACATATCGAAACTGCTTCTCGGGTCGGACCACCGTTATTCAATACCCGGCAGCATACTTCTCGGCTCGGTTTTTCTTCTGGTATCGGATGTTATTGCAAGGACTGTAATTTCTCCTTCAGAAATTCCCGTAGGAATCGTGACGTCTTTCATAGGCGCGCCCGTGTTCATCTGGCTGATAATCAAAAAAAGCGGAAATGAATGACCTTAATGAAACGATAGCGGCGATATCAACGCCACTCGGCGAAGGCGGAATTTCGGTCATACGGATTTCCGGAAACCGCGCATTTGATATCGCGGGTGAAGTGTTTTCGAAGTCGCGTGACAAGAGTCTTTCAACCGATTTCGGGTCAGTGCCTTCGCATACGATACATTTCGGTTTTATTTTCGACGGCGGAGTAATCGTTGACGAAGTTCTGGTATCCGTATTTAAAAGCCCAAACTCTTACACGGGAGAGGACGTCATAGAAATATCTTCCCACGGCGGAGTACTGGTAACAAAGAAAGTGCTCGGCGCCGTTTTGAAAAACGGAGCGAGGCACGCGGAACCCGGCGAATTTACGAAGCGGGCTTTCCTCAACGGAAGGATCGACCTGTCCGAGGCTGAAGCCGTGGCGGATTTAATAAAGGCGAAGACCGACGAAGCGCATAAGTCTTCGATACAGCAACTCGAAGGCGCGCTGTCGAAAATCGTGAATGAAATCAGGGAAGAACTGATTAGAATAACGGCGCTCGTGGAACTTGAACTTGATTTCGCGGAAGAGGACATCGAGTTTACCAAGAAAGAAGAGATAAAGAAGAAATGCGCCGATACTATCGCGAATCTGGAAGAGATTCTGGCTTCGTACATCAGCGGTAAGGTTATTCGTGAAGGCGTCAACGTGGTGATAGCGGGACGCCCGAACAGCGGAAAGTCGTCCCTTTTCAATGCACTGCTGAAATCAGACAGGGCGATAGTAAGCGACATTTCGGGAACGACGCGGGACTATCTCGAGGAAAATATAATTATCGACGGGATACTCTTTAACCTGACTGACACGGCAGGACTGAGGATGACGGAGGATATAATAGAAACGGAGGGAATCAAGAGGGCAAACGAAAAAATCGTGAACGCGGACCTTGTTTTATTTCTTCTTGATACATCAGGAAGCGCGGATGAATTAAAATCGGGATACGATTATTATTCCGGAAATTTTGATTTAGGTTCCTCCGTGCTCGTTTTCACAAAGTCGGATATTTCGTCAACTTATTTCAGGCAGTCGGGAATGAGTTCTTCGGGAGCGCTGATAAATATTAATGACCGGGCATCCTTATCCGAACTGAGAAAGGTAATGGTCAGCCGCGTAAACGAAAGAACGAAATCACCGGGGCAGGGAAGGATAATCCTGACCAATCTCAGGCACAAGTTATGCGTTGAGGATACAATCGTATCGTTAAAGAGCGTAATAGATTCCATCGATAGAAAAATGAGCGGAGAGTTTTTGTCGGTCGATTTGAGAAACGCGCTGAACCGACTCGGTGAAATCACGGGACTTGTCACAAACGAAGAAATTTTAAATTTCATATTTTCTAAATTCTGTATCGGGAAATAGAATTTTTACACTATTGAATCCGTTCAATAACTTTGAGGTTATACAGAGCGGAATTTAAAAACAATAAAATGAAATCATGAAACTTCCATCAATAGATTTGCTGCTCAGGCAGGCGAAGGAAACGTTATTCAGATTTCCTCTTGTTCTGTTATCGGCGCTCATCGGGGCTTATTCGATGATGCGGGTTATCGGTTTTTCCCGCGATTACTATATGCTGCATTCTCAGGCGTGGTTCAACATAGTAATGACCTGCTCACTGGGAATACCGCTGTTCCTTGCTTTTGCTCTGTATTCGGAAAAGCGCGGGCATTCAACCGCGAAGAAATTATTGCTTCAGGCAGCGCCTCTCGTAATATTGCTGGTTTTTTACTTCTCATTGTCAAAGGAGGACAATTACACCGATATAGGCAGGTATTTCCTTTATCTCACCGCTTTTCATTTGTTCGTTTCGTTTTCGCCTTTCGTTACTGGTGACAAGGACCAGATAAGGTTCTGGGATTTTAACCAGAAAATTTTCCTGAGGTTCGTACTGTCCGCTTTGTATTCAGGAGTTCTGTACGCCGGACTTGCGGTTGCCCTGCTTGCTTTCGATAAACTGTTCGACATGAACATCAAAGGCGAAAGATACGGGCAGTTATTTTTCTTCATAGCGGGTGTTTTCAACACGTGGTTTTTCTGTTCGGGCATTCCCGCAATCGGCGGAGAGCAGGAAGCAGAATTTAAGTATCCGAAGGGGCTTAAGATTTTCGCGCAGTACGTCATTCTCCCGATAGTTGTCGTGTACGTCGTGATTTTATACATGTATCTTTTCAAGATAATATTTCAGTGGAATCTGCCGATGGGCTGGGTCTCATATCTCGTTCTCGGCTTTTCCGCCGCGGGAATATTCTCTCTGCTGCTCGTGTATCCGCAGAAAGACGAAGTACGCTGGCTCAGGATTTTTTCAAGGTTGTTCTTCGCGGCGTTGATACCGCAGATAATACTTCTTTTCCTGGCGATAAGCAGGAGGACATCCGAATACGGAATGACCGAGAAAAGATATTACGTGATAGTGCTTGCTGTCTGGCTTGCCGTAACGACTATTTATTACCTGTTGACGAACTTCAGAAACATAAAGTACATTCCCGTCAGCCTTGCATTAATTGCCGTCGTTACTTCAGCGGGTCCGTGGAGTTCATTCGATATGTCAATTAACAGCCAGTTATCGAGACTCGAAGAAGTTCTGGTTAAGAACTCAATGCTCGTTAACGGAAAAATTGTGAAAGCAAAGGATGAAATAAGCAGCGAAGAGGTTTCCGACGTGAAATCAATCGTTGAGTTTTTAATTCAGAGAAGAAAACTTGAACTCATTCAGCCGTGGTTTGACACAGACCTGAATAACGTAACGAGTGATAAAAATCCTAACAGAATGAAAACCAGAAGTTCGTACCAGCAGCAGCAGGGAATAATCGAACTGATGGGTCTTGACCTGATTAACAAGAAGGATTTCAGGAAGAAGCCGAATTTCGAGGTGCGGACAAAAAATTCGAATGAGATAGACATAAAAGGTTACGACAGGTTCATTTTCTACGATACATATTCGGGGGATACGTTGAAAAAGGTCTTCGGAGACAGCGCATCGAAAACCGAGATATATCTTGACAGGGAAATGAACTTTCTAAGCGTGCGGAGGGTCAGGGATTCCATTAAATTCGACTTTAAGCAGCCTCTGGAAAGGCTGGAGACGGAAACTCCCGAGTTGAGAGAAATGACTCTTAATGCCGTTGAGAAGGGCGTAGACGCAGAATTCATAGTGAAATATATTTACGGGGAAAGAAAAGACGACAGTCTGAGAATTAGAAATTTACAGGGGTACTTGCTTCTGAAGAATGAATAACGGCGTTTACAGCGACATAATTGATTTTCTTAAAACGGATATTCGCGGTAATATCAACGTGATAAATTTCATTGAAAACTATACTCCTGTATTCCTCATTAAAGCGGAAGATTCAGTAATCGTCAAGGGTAGGAGCGACCGCGAATGGGTGTACATCGTAACAAAATCGAAAAGCAAGTTAAAGGAAATGCTGAAGTATCTTGACGAAGGCGACAAGAATTTCGCGGTAATCGACGACTGGATGGTGCCCATAATTTCCGAGGGCAGAAAAATCAGATGGCTGCTCAAAACTCACAGGCTGATATTGGGTTTGAACAAGTTTACGAATAATCCTCTTCTCGACAATCTTTCGGAATCGGAAGCGATGTACGTATTCGAAAATTCCGAGTACAAAGAATATCTTACTCCGGGATATGTCAGGGACAGAATAATGAGCGGCGCGAGTTCCGTTATCCGGCTCGGCGGCAAGCCGGCGGCCTGGGGAATGACGCACGACGACGGGGCTATCGGCTTCCTTAATGTCCTGCCTCAATTCAGGGGAAGAGGACTCGGAAAGAATGTATCCATAGACATGATTCAGAAAGTAATAAAGTCCGGGAAACTTCCTTTCGTTCACATTGAAGAGGGAAATACGAAGTCGATGAATCTTGCTCTGGGACTCGGTTTCGTGAAAGACAAGTCCGTTAACTGGATGCAGGTTGAATGAAATACTGAAAAATGGAACACGAACACAATCACGACAGGAATCTTAAAAGCATAAACACGGCTTTCTTAATCGGGATAAGCCTGAACTTACTGTACACTATGATTGAGTTCGGCGCCGGCTTTTATTACAACTCGCTCGTGCTTCTCTCGGATGCGGGGCATAACCTGAGCGACGTTGGGAGTTTAATGCTTTCGCTCATAGCGTTCAAACTTTCGCAGGTGGCGGCAACAAAGAGGTTCACGTTCGGTTACAAGAGAGGAACGATACTCGCTTCATTTGTAAATGCCGTCGTGCTTATGATAGTAATCGCCGGCGTGCTCAAGGAAGCAATTGAGAGGCTCGCGGCTCCACCTGAAGCAAACGGCATCAGCATATCAGCCGTGGCTTTCATCGGCATTCTTATAAATTCGGTAACAGCGCTTTTATTTTTCAAGGACAAGGAATCGGATATCAACATCAAGGGCGCATATCTTCACCTCGCGATGGACGCGGTAGTTTCACTGGGCGCGGTTGTGTCGGGGCTCGTAATCCATTATACCGGATGGTTAGTCGTGGATCCACTGGTAAGCATGGGCATAGCGGTCGTTATTATTGTGTCAACCTGGGGGCTCCTTAAAGAAAGCATCTTTCTCTCCGCGGATGCCGTGCCGAAGGGGCTCGATACGGACAGGATGAGGCAAGCAGTGCTCGGAGTGAGAGGCGTGAAAGACGTACATCACGTACACGTTTGGGCGATGAGCACGACGGAGAACGCTCTCACTATGCACGTGATTCTGAGCGGAGAGGAGCCGGTACCAGACACCGCGGGAATAAAAAAAAGAATTAAGGAAATACTATACGGCTATAACATACACCACGCCACACTCGAATTGGAAACCCCCGAAGAGAACTGCTGCGAACCTGACTGCTGA
>CAZOQR010000094.1:0-10612 GCA_964581915.1 uncultured Ignavibacteriaceae bacterium
GCGGAGACTATTATGATTACATAAAGTTTCGTCTTTTCATAGTTGTGATAAACGAACGCAGGGTAAATGCTGATGAAGTGATTCACGCCTCTTATGATATCAATGAACAGGCTTGCGATGAAAAAGTAAACCAGCGCGGCCATCCAGAAGGAGCCGGCGAGAAGAAGAAAATTGCTTAGTTCGGAATGCCTGTATGCCTGAAGAAATCTCGCGGCGATGTAAGAGAGCGACAGAAAAACAAAAATAATCGTGTACGGCAGTTTAAGAAATCCGTAACCGCTCAGCGCGTTCCTCCCGTGCACGTAAACATAGAGACTCGCCGCGCCGTAAACTGAAAGAACTATCGAAAAAAAGATAAAAAAAGCCGATGTTTTCATTAAAAATCAATCGTTATAAATTCATATTACACAAAGAACAAATTTTATTTTAAAAGATTTTATAATATTATGATTTTTAATTTAAAAAACTTTCCTAAAAGAAATATGAATTGAAATAAATCGGTATAATGTATATATTTGCAGACTTGCGGAAGTGGTGGAACTGGTAGACACACCATCTTGAGGGGGTGGCGCCGCGTAGGTGTGCGGGTTCAAGTCCCGCCTTCCGCACAAACGCTGAATCTTTTCAGCGTTTTTTCGTTATAAACAATAGGAAGCGGTTTGCCCGAAATAAGGGTAAAACTGTTTTCACTTGATTATTTTCGCAAATAATGATAAATTTATTGCTTTAAATATTTTTAAAATTCATAAATTAATGGATAAGGTGAAGAGAAATTACGAAATCTACATCATCGTTGACGGAAATTTTGATGACGCGGCGATTGACGGCATTACGACTAAGTACGAGAATTTCATGAAAAAGAACGGAGCGGAAATACTTAACATCGATAAAATCGGAAGAAGAAGACTCGCGTATCCGATAAAGAAAAAAGTGAACGGATTCTACACTTGTTTTGAAGTTATCGCGCCCTCCGACGTTGTCGGGAAGCTCGAGAAAAATTTCAGAATAGATGAAAACATATTGAGGCATCTTGCGATTCACATGTCTAAGGTCGACCTTAGGGAAAAGCAGGATTATCTGAAGAAAAAAGCGTTAAATCTTGCAAGACTCGAAGCCGAAAAGGCGTCGGAAGAAAATAAAAACGCAGCAACTGTTCAGGAGACGGCAGTTAAGACGGAACAATAGTTTTTTATTTTTACAAAACATTATTTGGAGGTAATTTATGGCTGAATTTAAGATGCCCGAATTAAACAGCGTTATCATTGCAGGCAATCTCACTAAGGATCCGATTTTCAGACAGACAACGAACGGCACGCCTGTCGTGAATTTTTCCATAGCGAGCAACAGGAGATTCAGAGACAAGAATGAGGATTGGAAAGAAGATGTATGTTACGTCGGCATAGTCGCCTGGAACAGACTCGCCGAAAGTTGCAGGGACAAACTGAAAAAAGGAAATGCGGTGCTTGTCGACGGCGAACTCCAGAGCAGAACTTTTAAGACCGAAGACGGCTCGAACAGGACAATCGTTGAGATTAAAGCCAGAAGAATCCAGTTCCTCAACAAGCGTTCGGGAAACGGCGAACACGATAAGGATGAACCTTCAACCTTCACGGACGAGAGTTTTGATTCGCTCCTTTCGCCTGAGGATTCGGATTTGATACACGACAAATAAATTATTTATAAATATTAAATATATATTCACGGCGGATTTTTCCGCCCGGTATGATAAATTATGAAAGTATTACTGAAAAAGGACCACGAGTTACTCGGAACAGCCGGAGAGATTAAAGAGGTCAAAGACGGCTATGCAAGGAATTATCTTATTCCGCACGGAATCGCGACACCTGCTACATCTTCAAATCTGAAATCATACGAAGAAGTAAAAAGGCAGAAGAGCAGAAAAATTGAAAGGGAAACTAAGGATGCTAAGGTTATAGCCTCAAGGCTCGAAAGCAATCCTGTTACGATTACGGTGAAAACTGCCGAAGAAGGAAAAATCTACGGCTCCGTTACTGCGCAGATGATTTACGACATTCTTCTCGAAAAAGGCTACCAGACTATTGACAGGAAGAAAATTCTCGTTCCCGAACACATTAAGAGCGTGGGCGAATATGAAGTCGAAATAAAACTCTACACGAACGTCAGCGCGAAACTCAAGGTAAACGTTGAAGGGGAGAAAACTGAAGAAGTTCAGGAAACGCCTGAAACCACCGAAGAGATAAAGCCTGAATAAACAGACAACGACTACGGTTTAAATACATTCCTTCCGCAGGAATGGATTTTTTATTATTCCTTGAATAAAGAAATCGATAATGGTATTTTTGAATAACTCACGTACTAATTAATTTAAAAGGATTAAAACTTTTGAACGACGAAAAAACACCTGTTGAACCCAATCAATCCCAGCCTGACCTTGTTCCTGTCGAAGACGTTACAGTTAGGTTTGCCGGTGATTCGGGCGATGGTATGCAATTGACGGGAGCGCAGTTTTCCGATACGGTTGCTTCTTTTGGAAATGATTTGGAAACTTTTCCGGACTATCCGGCAGAAATCAGGGCGCCAGCCGGCAGTCTGTACGGAGTAAGCGGTTACACTATACACTTTTCGAGTCATGACATTTATACTCCGGGGGACCAGGTTGATGTTCTGGTCGCGATGAATCCCGCTGCCCTGAAAGTAAACTTAAAGGACTTAAAAAAGAACGGAGCTATTATAGTGAATTCCGATTCTTTCGACAGAAAGAATCTCGAACTTGCAAAATTTGAAAGTAATCCGCTCGAAGACGGCTCACTTTCCGCATACAATGTTTATCCTATTCCGATTACGAAAGCGACGCTGGAAACGCTGAAGGAAATGAACCTTCCGCTCAAGACGGCTCAGAAATGCAAGAACTTCTACGCCCTCGGCGTGGTTTACTGGCTATATAACAAATCGCCCGAGTACACTCTCGGATGGATTGAAGAAAAATTCAAGAAAAAACCCGAACTCATAGAGGCGAATACCAAGGTCTTGAAAGCAGGGTATTACTTCGGCGAGACGACTGAGATTTTCAATAAAAGATACGAAGTTAAACCAGCGGAACTTCCAAAGGGAATTTACAGGAACCTTAACGGTAATGAAGCAGTCGCGCTCGGACTCGTCGCGGCGGCGAAAAGAGCAGGGCTCAACCTATTCCTCGGAAGTTATCCCATTACTCCCGCGTCCGAAATTCTGCACTACCTTTCGGGCATGCGGCAGTACGGCGTGAAAACTTTTCAGGCTGAAGACGAAATAGCGGGTATAACTACGGCAATCGGCGCTTCGTTTGCCGGCAATCTCGGTGCCACCTCGACAAGCGGTCCGGGAATGGCTTTGAAAACTGAAGCAATCGGGCTTGCGGTTATCGCGGAATTGCCTCTCGTTATCGTGAATGTTCAGAGAGGCGGTCCTTCTACAGGCTTGCCCACAAAAACCGAACAGGCCGATTTATTCCAGGCAATGTTCGGCAGGAACGGCGAATGTCCGGCGCCGGTACTGGCTGCGGCTTCACCCGCCGACTGTTTCCATATGACTGTCGAAGCGGCGAGAATCGCAATCAAGTATATGACTCCCGTTATACTTCTTACTGACGGTTACATCGGTAACGGTTCCGAACCCTGGAAAGTAATCAAGGTCGAAGACCTGCCCGAAATTCCCGTTAACTTCAGAACGGACCCGAAGGATTTTCATCCTTACATCAGAGATGAAAAACTCGTTAGGCCCTGGGTTAAACCCGGTACGCCCGGTCTGGAGCACAGAATCGGCGGTCTCGAAAAACAGCATATATACGGAAATATAAGTTACGACCCCGAGAACCATCAGTTGATGATATCTCAAAGGGAACAGAAAGTAAAGAATATCGCTGATGACATTCCTGAACTCGAAGTAATCGGCGCGAAAGATGCCGAACTCCTCGTTCTCGGATGGGGCAGCACTTTCGGAGCGATAGCGGCGGCAGTTGAAGCGCAGGTTGAAAAAGGACGCAAGGTCTGCTACGCTCATCTCAGATATTTAAATCCGATGCCGAAGAACACGGGTGATGTTGTAAAGAAATATAAAAATATCCTGATACCCGAAGTTAACATGGGACAACTCGCAAAACTGATAAAGATGGATTATATGGTGAACCCTATACAATTTAACAAGGTTAAAGGTGTGCCGTTCAAACGCTCCGAGATTGAAGCAAAAATTGAAGAAATTTTAAAAGGAAATTAATCTGAAAAAAATGAGCGAAAAAACAGAAATAAAATATACAGCAAAAGATTTTTCATCCGGAATAGATGTACGCTGGTGTCCCGGATGCGGCGACTTTTCTATTCTGGCGCAGGTTCAGAGGTCATTTCCTGCGCTTGTCGGCATTGATAAGGAGAAGATAGTATTCATATCGGGTATCGGATGTTCCAGCCGCTTTCCGTATTACATGAGTACTTACGGTTTCCATACTATTCACGGCAGGGCTGCCGCGATAGCGTCAGGCGTTAAAACCGCGAATCCCGAACTTTCTGTATGGATGGCAACGGGTGACGGCGACTGTCTTTCAATCGGCGGAAACCATTTCATTCATTTGCTGAGAAGAAATATCGATATCAACGTTCTCCTTTTCAACAACCGCATTTACGGTTTAACGAAAGGACAGAACTCTCCGACTTCCGAGCACGGCAAGATTACGAAATCAACGCCACTCGGCAACGTAGAGTATCCGATCAATCCCATATCGATGGCGATTGGTGTCGAAGGCACGTTCATCGCAAGAGCGATGGATGTCGATGCCAAACATCTCCAGTCGTTGATAAACAGGGCGCATCAGCATAAAGGAACGTCGTTCATCGAAATACTGCAGAACTGCGTTATCTTCAACGACGGCGCTTTTGATTTTTACACGCTGAAGGAAAACAGGGAAGACCGCGTAATATATATTGAACACGAGAAGCCGATGGTATTCGGGAAACAAAAAGACAAAGCGATTAAACTCGAAGGCTTCACGCCAAAGGTAATCGACCTCAACGACGGCAAGCACAGCGTAAATGACGCGGTTGTCTATAACGAGAAGTCGAAGGAACTCGCTTACATAGTCAGCCAGTTCACCGATAATCCCGCGCTTCCTATGCCGGTCGGCGTGTTCGTCGATATTAATTACACGACGTTCGAAGACGATATGACGGCGCAGATTGCCGAAGCGAAGAAGAGATTCGGCGAAGGCGACGTGAACAACCTCCTGAGAGGAAATTCATTCTGGGAGATTGATTAATAGATAATACGATTAGTCAGAATAAAAGAGGGCTGATGAATTCATCAGCCCTTTCTGTTTGTATTTAGTGTATTTATTATCGTTTTTAGTAATCCAGACCGAGCGAGAACATGTACATCGGCGACGAAAACTTCTGCAGGTTGTACTGCCAGGCAACATCCATTTTCACGGGGAATCCGAACAATACTATTCTCGTGCCGATGCCCGGCGCCAGAAGCAGATCGTTAGAAATGATTTTCCCGCTTTCGCTTTTATTTATGAATTGAAGTTTCTTCGTGTCGTTCCATGCCGAGCCCGCGTCGAGGAATATGCCGCCCATAATGTTCTGGAATCCGAGCGGCAGGGCGCCGAGTATAAGATATCTGAATATCGGGAAACGAAGTTCAAGGTTCATCAGCGCGTACTTGGAACCCGTTCTCGCGTTATAGTTGAATCCTCTTAAAGGCGTAACGAGCGAAGCGAACACGAAATTATCTATGCTCTCTCCGAAAGGAACCGTGCTGTTCTCGAAATCCCAGTTTATCCAGTTGTCTGTTCCGCCGAGGTAGAACTTCTGAGGGTTCATACCGAAACTCGCGCCGCCGGACATTCTTACGGCGAACGAATATCCTTCACCCAGTTTAAAATATTTCCTGAAGTCTCCTATCAAAGAATAAAACTCCGAACTCTGGCTTCCGAGATAAGGAGAAGCAAGCGCGGTAATGTTGTACCTGACTCCTTTTTCAGGAGCGAGATATCCCCATAGTGAATTATCGTGAACGAAACTCAGAGACGGCACAGTCAGGTACTTTCTCTGCAGGTCTTCCCTCTGGTCGTCAAGGTTCTCGCGGGTTATGCTCATCAGGGAAATACCTCCGTCGATTCTGTTGAATCGGTCAATAGGATACGATAAGTTAACGTTTCCTCCAATCGTTCTGTACCTGTAGAGTTCATTTCCCGAACCGAGTCCTCTGTCGTAAAGCACGAATCTTGCCGTGTGGTACATCTCGAATCCGTAGTCTATTCTTTTCGGCAGGTATTGATACGCGACCGCGTAATCGCTGTTCTTCAGGTCAATTACCATCGAAGTGAGAAGCGTAATCCTGTGATTGCCGAGCATGTCGCTGAGCGCGATTTGCGCCAGCCCCTGCACGCCGTAATAACTCGAGTAAATTGCATTGCCGTAAACGAGGTCGGGCGAAAATTTTATCTTGTACTTGTTTACTCTGAATGAACCGTCGTCGTTCGTGTTACCTTTAATCTTGAAGTTTTCGTTGCTTGAGTAAATCGAATCTGTATTTAATATATCGCGCTTCTTTATTTCGCTTATGTCTTTGAGTCTTATCTTTATGTCGCTTCCGTAGAGTTTAAGTGTGTCGGAATCTTTCCTGTTGTTTGTTAACGTGTCCCTGTTAAGCGCCGTGCTTAACGAATCGGCGCCCGTCGAATCCTGAACTATGTTCAGAGTGTCGGAGTGTTTTTTCGCCGAGTCGAGTTTCGCGAGATACTCAAGCCTCTGGGTTCTCTTCTTCTCAAATTGTGTGAGCGGAAGCGTGTCGTAATCGATTTTTCTGTCGAACGGATTGTCGAGAGAGAATATATCGTATCCTCCTTCATTCAGGGAAACGAATAGAACTTTCTTGCCGTCTTTCGAAAGGGAAATCTGGTCGATTGAATTCAGCGAATTCGTTATGGGTCTCTCGGAATAATTCCCTGCGGAATCGTACTGTCCGTAATAGATGTTCGATATTCCGTTCCTGTCGGAGACGTAAAGAATTTTCTTCCCGTCTTCGGAGAAGTTCACGTACTGATTCTTAACGTCGTATGAGTTCGTAATCCTTTCAATTTTTCCTGTCTCAACTTCAATTCTGTAAACATCCTTATAGTCAGGGTCGTGATTCCACATCTTGAAATTCTCAGGGACGCTCTCTTTTGTAACATACTGAGCCCTGTCCGAAGAGAAGTATATGTGCTTGCCGTCAGGCGACCAGGAGGGTATGTAATCAGAAAAAATGTCATCCGTCAGGTTCATGAGTTTCCGGGTCTTGAGGTCGTACGTGTATAGGTCGGACTGGTGCGAATTCGTTCCGATGAAAGCAATCTTATCAGGGAACGGCGACCATTTCACGTAAGAAATCGAATTGAGTTCAATAGGCAGTTTCGTCTCGTCGCCGGATTTTACATCAATTATAAAAATCGCGTCTTTATCTCCCGCTTTCACGCTGATTGCGATTTTCTTGCCGTCAGGCGACCAGGAAAGGCCGGGCGTGAGAACCTGAAGTTCTTCGAAATCACTTGTTATGTTTCCGTCTATGATTTTGTCGAGCGTCATTCCCGTGTTGGCGTCCGCGAGATAAACCGCGAAATAATCGCTCATATTGGAAATGTAAGCGAATTTATCGCCCTTCGGCGAAATCACGGGCGATACGTTATACGAGCCGCCGTCTTTCGTGTGGTTCGTCAGCATCTTTGCGAAATCCTTTATGTCTTCGCGTATGGCGACTTCGGGGTAATGCTCTTTCTTTACTTCCCTTAACCATTTTTCGGAAAGTTTGTCGAGCGGCATCTTATACGTTTCTTTGAACGCTTCATCTATATCGTTAAGTCCGCGAATGTTGCTCATCAGTTCGCCGAGTTTGTATTCGCCGTACTGGTCATTAAGAAATGCAAAAAAACTCTGACCTCCCCTGTAAGCGAGATATCCGTCGTTATAATCGATAGGCGGAAGATAGTTGTTCAGAATGGCGTCTCTTATGAAAATGTCCGTGGCCTTATCGAGTCCCTTCAGGCTTTGTATTTCAGCCATTCCCTCGTTGAACCAAAGCGGAACGTTCAGAGAAATGTTCTTGGATATGATGTTCTGTATGGAGCCGCCGTAGAACATGTCGTTCAGAAAACCGTGTGTCAGTTCGTGGTGTATGACGTGCTTGAACTGTTCATAGTTTCCTTCGAACGGTACGAGGACCCTGTTCTTGAAGAGTTCCGTCACACCGCCGATACCCTCGGGAAGGAATTCGTCAATCACGTTATTCTGCTGGAACTCATTATGAGAGTTGAAAACGATAATCGGTATTCTGTTGGAAAGATTGTAATCCAGGCTCTTTGATAATGAAACGAGAGAACTCTCCGCTATTACCGCCGTGTACTGGGCAAGTTCATACCCGCCCTGGCTGAAATATACGTCAAAGTGCTTTGACTGTATGAACTGCCAGTTAAATTCCTTGTACTGGACTTTGTTCTTTCCGAACTGCGGATACAAATTTCCTGCGCTGAAGAAAAACAATGAGAGAATTGCTATGACGTAACCGAACCTGATTTTTTTTATATTGTTTCTCATATACATTTTAATTTAAATACAGTATTTATCGAACCATAGAATCTTCCTCTTTGTTAATATCTTTTTTAATACTGATTATAATGCTATTTTGATTTAATTTAATCAATTTAGCGAATTTTTTATACACAAAATATTTAAACTGATTAATTTCTTTATAAATTTCATAAATGATTGAATTCAGAGAACATACGCTTAAGAACGGAATGAGACTCGTTATGAGCAGGCAAAACGTGATTCCGAATGTCATTATAAATACTGGTTTCCGCGTCGGCTCGAAAGATGAAGAGCCGGAAAAAACAGGTATTTCGCATTTATTCGAGCATCTGATGTTTACGGGCTCGGAAAACGTTCCGCAGGGGATGTTTGACGAAATACTAAACGCGAACGGCGGAGAAAGCAACGCGTTCACGACTCAGGATTACACGAGTTACTACCTGTCGATACCCTCTACCAGGCTTGAACTCGGAATGTGGCTTGATTCGGACAGGATTGCTTCCTTTCCGGTAAACAGCGAGAGTCTTGAAATACAGAAAAAAGTAGTGCTGGAAGAAAAGAAACAGGTCCACGATAATTCTCCTTTCGGCTCGCTTGAACCCGAAAGTCATAAACGATTATTTACTAAAAGCGGTTACCGCTGGCCGATAATAGGCGACGAGAATCACGTAAAGAACTTTAAACTTAAAGATATCGAAGATTTCTTTTACAGGTATTACGTTCCCACAAACACCGTTCTCACCGTTGCCGGCGATATAGAGTATGATGAAACGATTAGGCTCGCGGAAAAATATTACGGAGAGATTCCCGTTGTAAATACAAACGGCAGGCCGGTATATGAGGAAGTCCCGCTTGATTCGGCAACCGAAGAAACCATAAAGGACAACATCGCCCTGCCCGCAAGATTCATATTTTACCGTATTCCCGAAGCGGGCTCGAAGGATTATTATGTGCTTAAACTTATAAGCGCAGCGCTTTCTTCGGGCGAAAGTTCGAGGGTTTACCGTTCGCTTGTTTCAGGTACGGGCACGGCGTCGGAGGCTTACACGTTCGTGAGCGGAATGGAGCGTGCAAGCATTTTTTCTTTTAACTGTTTTCTGAGTGAAGGGAAAAAAATTGGAGATGCCTCCGCTGTAATGGATGATATACTTCAGGACGTTTCCGAAAACGGTTTGAAGGAAGAGGAAATTGTTAAATCGGTCAATAAGGTCGAGACATCATATTTCTTCAAGATTCAAACCTCGCTCAGGCTTGCGGAAAGTCTTTCATATTATAAAATGTTTTTCGACGATTGCGATATGATAAACAAGGAAGTGGAGAGATTCAGAATATTTGACAACGAAACGATAAGGAAAACCGCGGAACGGCATCTGAATAAGGGTAACAGAGTGATACTTAATTACGTACCGAAAAGAAAGCGGGTTGGAAATGATTGACAGAAGCGTTATGCCGGCAATAAGCGGATTGAAGGATGTTGTTTTTCCTCCGTTCAGGGAGCACACGCACGTGAACGGACTGAAGTCGCTTTACATTAAAGACGACAGGTTTCCTGTGATAACCTGCAGGCTTCTCGTAAAGTCAGGCTCGTATTGCGATTTTTTCACGCATAGAAAATCCGGACTCGCTACTCTGACCGCTGAAATGCTGAATAAAGGTACGCTGAAGAAAACCAATAACGAAATAACGAAACTAATCGACTTCAACGGAGCGTTGATTTCGACGGGCGCGGGATATGACGCCTCATACATTTCATTCAGTTGCCTGAAAAAGAATTTCGATGTAATGTTCGGACTCGTTTCTGAACTTGTAAGAGAATCGGTTTTTCCCGAAGATGAACTGACTCAAAAAAGAAATCAGATTATAAGTTCTCTGATTTCCCTTCAGGATGAAGGGTCGTATCTCGCTGAACGCGCTTTCTACACTGCGCTATATGAAGGCACTCCATACGAAACTGACCCTGACGGCAATCCCGATTCTTTGAAGAATATTTCACGGGAGGATGTCGTCGGATTCAGGAACGGATATTATGCGCCGTC
>CAZOQR010000095.1:0-3701 GCA_964581915.1 uncultured Ignavibacteriaceae bacterium
TTCCGGACCAGTACATGTCATTGTTTTTGCAGTCAAGTCTCGATACGCCTGTGATTACGAGAATAACCCTGTCGAGTCTTTTTATAAACATCTGCAGTTGTTTTTCAGTCAGGTAAGAATAATCCGTGACACTGCCGGCATCGGGCAATTCACAAGCGTTGAGAAAAATTATCGCGTCCTTTTTTGTTGACTCTAAAAAATCCTTGAAATCATCCGCCCAGAGCAATAAAAGCTTAGGTAGTATATCTTTAGGCTCAAGCGGAAGCAAATTCGCAAGTTCCGTCTTTCCCCTTTTATTCCACCATTCTTTGTAACGGTTTCCGGGCGTAGCGAATACCTCGCTGAGAATCGGTATAAAGCCCTTGTCGGGCAAGCCTCCCGCCGACCTGATTATGCTCTTCATCGGACCTTTTCCGTCGGGAATCGGCATATCATCATTTAGGGTAGTTTTCTCCGGATTTGTTTTCTGAATGTAAATCGAGTACGCTATGTCAAACGAAGGGAATACAGCATCGAATTCCTTGTTGAAATGATTTCTTAACGTTAACAGGAATCCGTCAAGTTCTTTGTTTTGATTTTTTTCAAAATCAAGATATGCCCGAAGCATCGATTTTTCGTTTTCTGCAAGCCTGTATAGTTCTTTGCATAGTAACGATTTACCAATTTCTTTCTTCCCGTGGAAAACGTGCACTCTCGCCGGCTCGCTTCGCTTTTCAGAGATTTCGGGAAAAAACAATAGTGCTGCTGATTCTACGTCGCTGTAGATTCTTTTTTCATTCTTTCCGCTGATGTTCGGGGATGAGTCCATAAATGTCTGTCATAAATATATGAATTATCCCTGTTAAATCAAATTTTATTTTGTTTGCCTTTCGGATAAAAATAAAAATTGTCAGGATATTCAGATACAAAGCAGTCTGTGCGATAGAAATATTTCTTGTTACAGGAGTCAGGCGTCAAAAAGCAATTACACCGACTTGCCTGCAAACCTGATTGTTACTTCTTCAACAGGCGTTCAATTGTTTGAATCAATAAAATTTTTGTGTACGGCTTCGATATGAAGTCGTCGAACCCTTCGTCAAGCAGCCTGTCTTTATCCTCAGGCGTCGAATACCCCGTAATAACAACATTGGGAACATTCTCGTACCCTTTTAATTTTCTTATTCTCTTCTGCGTCTCTATCCCGTCTATTCCCGCGCCGAGATTCACGTCGGTTAAAATCAAAGAGTACTTGTTCACCTTCGCCATCTCTATGGCCTTTTCGCCAGTATATGCGAAAGACACGTTATAGATTTTCCTGAGAAATAAAATCGCGAGGTCGACATTGGCTTTGTTATCTTCAACAATAAGGATTTCCTTTATTTCGGCGGGAGTTTCTTCTTTTCCTGTCACGGTATTTATCGTGCCGGATTCTGAACGCGCGGGTTCTTCTGCCTCGTGTTCAATCGTTCTGACCGCGGGAATGCTTAACTTGAATATCGTACCGTTCGAATCCGAACTGTCCAGATATAATCGGATTCCGAGGAGTTCCGAAATTCTTTTCGCGATTGACAGTCCGAGCCCGATTCCTTCGTGTGACCTGCCGTAGCCCTCGCTCGCCTGCTGGAACTCGTCGAAAATTACTGACTGCTTGTCCTTCGGAATTCCTATACCCGTATCGCATACGCTTATAACCGCCCGCTTCGAACCCTGCTCCTCGACGACACCGAATTCTATTGCGATACCGCCGCACTCCGTAAACTTGACCGCATTGTCAACAATATTCGTGAGCATTGTCTTCAGCATCTCGTCATCAGTGTTTATAAGAACATCCTCTTTACCCGTGTTTACGGAGAAACTTAAGTCTTTCTCCGCTGTCTTGCTCATGAATACGTCAATTACCGGCAGCACTGCCGAACGCAGATTATGCTCTTCGATTTTTGGCTTGGAATGTCCCGATTCGAGCATCGCGAATTCCATTATTGAATTCAGCGTATGCATCAGTCTTTCACCCGATGAATAGATGTCCTTCATTATCTCCGCGTGTGAAGGGTCCGCAATCTCGTCTTTAAGGAGCGACGCGAATCCCAGAATGCCGTTCATCGGTGTTCGTAATTCGTGATTGAGGTTCATAATGAGAACGGATTTCAGTTTGCTCGACTCTTCCGCTTTCTGCTTGGCTTCGAGTATTTCCTTTTCCGCGTGTTTGCGCTCGGTAATGTCCGTAATCATCGAAAGGAAACCGATGGAGTTGTCCGAATCGTCGATTAGAATGTTCGTAGAAACGAGCGCCCAGAGCCCGCTTCCGTCTTTTCGTTTAAAAAGCAATTCCCTCGGAGTTCCGCTTGCGAATGTTCTGTTCTCGAATTCATTTATGATAAGGTTCCTGCATTCCTCATCAAGATGAACGGTCATTTGTGTCGAAACCAATTCTTCGGTTGAATACCCGAGCAGGTCCGCCATTCTGCGGTTAACAAAAGTTGTTCTCAGGTTGTTGTCCGAAAGCCAGATTCCCTCGAGAGATGTTTCTACAATTTTCCTGTACTTTTCCTCGCTCGTGTGCAGGGACTCTTCCGCCTTTTTCCTTTCCACGTTCTCTTCCATTAGTTCGGCGGTGCGCTCGATGAACTTATTCTCCAGATCGCTCTTCTTCTCCGCGATTGATTTCAGTCTTTCCGTGATTTCCTTTAAGAGCACCACGACTCCCGAAAATATTCCGTTGTCGCTGTAAAACGGAATCGCCTTTCCGCTTATGTATGTCCGCGTTCCATCCCTGGATACCGCGTATGTGTCGGGCTGTATGTCGATGGGGACATTGTACTGCAAGGCAGAAAGCACGGGGCTTTCAGGCTGCCTTTCGCTTCCGTCCCGCTGCAAATTCAAGATTTCACCGTGTGCGGCTCCAAGCGCTTCATCCATTTCCCAGCCGGTAAATTTTTCTGCAAGCGGATTAAGGTATGATATTTTTCCTTCGCCGTCTGTTATGATAACAGCGTCGTCAATGCCTTTTAGAAGTGTCTCAAGCCACTTTTCGTGCTTCTTTAATATTTTTTCGAGGTTGTGCCTGTGCAGAGCAATTTCAATCGCGTTGTTCAACTCTTTGTCCGTCACGGGTTTCGAGAGATAACTGAACGGAGAAGTGTTTAACGCTCTCTGCAATATCTTTTCATCTTCAAAAACGGTTATGTATATAACCGGAATGTCCGACTTCAACTGTATTATCGATGCCGCTTCTATGCCGTCCATCTCGCCCGCCAGATTAATGTCCATCAGTATGAGGTCGGGCTTAAGGCTCTCGACATTTTTTACGACGTCTTCTCCCTTCGTTATTACGGAAACGACTTCATACCCGAATTTTACCAGATTCTTATTGAGACTTTTGGATGAAGTTATTTCATCTTCCACCAACAAAATTCTTTTCTTGCTCATAAAATATTCTTATCGGTATTGACAAATAATAATTCGACAGAGCGCTTTTTAGTCTCTTGTTACAGTGTTAGAAATGGCTGAAACTAAAGCAGAAATTAGTAATATTAAAAGTATATTTTAAACAGTTCAATATATGTATTAAATCCCTCTTAAGAAATAAAAAAAAGTTATATGTCCGTACCTCTATTAATTAAACTTCACTGCTAAATGTCTATACTGCAATTTGAATGCCGAAAACCAAACGAATGAATGAATTTCGGGATATGAAGATTAATGTTTGGAATTTGAAGATTGAA
>CAZOQR010000095.1:3801-10429 GCA_964581915.1 uncultured Ignavibacteriaceae bacterium
AATTTGAAGATTGAATTTGCGCTCCCAACGGGATTCGAACCCGTGTTTTCACTGTGAAAGAGTGATGACCTAACCCCTAGTCGATGGGAGCCGATTTTTTATAAGAGGTAAATATACTAAATATCAGTTTTTCTTTCAAGATACTTTTTCGGAAAACAATCATCAGTTTGCTTTGACAATTAATCGTTCGTGAAGATTGCAATAATTCCGGACTTCGGCGGGCACAGCCGTCACAGACTAAATTACGGCATTCGTTGCTAAATTATTTGAATACAAAATCCCGTTTAAAAATGCTAAATTATGCAAATTATTTTAAAATTTTGAAGAAAATACTATCCGTCGTCGGAGCCAGGCCAAATTTTATGAAAATGGCTCCCCTGCACAAGGAATTGTCGAAACACAGCAGGATAATAAAACACAAGATTGTTCATACAGGACAGCATTATGACAGGCAGTTATCCGCGGTATTTTTCAGCCAACTCGGTCTTCCGAAACCTCACATTAACCTTGAAGTCGGCTCGATGTCGCACGCGGCGCAGACCGCCGAAATCATGATTCGTTTCGAGAAAGTGGTGCTGAAAGAGAAACCCGACCTCGTGCTTGTTTACGGCGACGTGAATTCGACTCTCGCCGCGTCCGTCGTCTGCTCGAAGATACTCTTCAACGGCAAGCCTGTCCCCGTGGCGCATATCGAATCGGGACTCAGAAGTTTCGACAGGACAATGCCGGAGGAAATCAACCGCGTCGTTACCGATTCAATTTCCGATTACCTGTTCGTTCCCGAAGAGGACGGTATGAAAAACCTTATCAGAAGCGGCGTCCAGAAATCAAGGATTTTCTTCACGGGCAACATTATGATTGACTCGCTGACGGGTTACCTGAAACAGGCGAAGAGTTCACGTGTAATCAGCGAACTTTGTGTCGGAAAGGGGAAATACGCTCTCGTAACTCTGCACAGGCCTTCAAACGTCGACACGAAAAAGAACTTCGAGAACATACTCGATATACTCGAAGAAATAAACAGAACCGCGCCCGACACGGACATTGTTTTTCCCGCGCATCCACGCACGATAAAAATGCTCGACAGATTAAAACTCCGTACAAGAATCGACGGAATCAAAGGTCTGGTATTGACCGAGCCTTTCGGGTACATCGATTTTCTTTCACTCGTGCTGAATTCGAGATTCGTTCTGACGGATTCGGGCGGCATTCAGGAAGAGACATCATACCTCGGAATTCCGTGCATCACGCTAAGAAGCAATACCGAAAGACCCGTCACCGTGAGCAAAGGCACGAACGTTCTCTGCGGAAGCGACAGGCGCGCCGTTACTAACGAGATAAAGAAGATTGTAAGCGGGCGTTTCAAGAAAGGCGGCAGGATAAAATTCTACGACGGCAAAACCGCCGGACGAATCGTGGATATAATACTGAACAAAATTTTCAAAGCCGGAAATTGAATAACAGACGCCTGACAGAAATATCAGAGCGGCTCGAAAGCCGTTTCGGCTCGAATGCAAGAAAACCGGCGCGCAGGAAAAAGAACCTGCTCGACGTTCTGTTAGCCGTGAAACTCTCGCAGAACACGACAGACAGGACTTCGCACAAGGCATACCTGAACCTGAAAAAACGTTACGGCAAATGGGAGGATTTGATAAACGCTCCTTTGCAGGATATAAAGAAAGAAATAAAAGTCTGCGGAATGGCGGATACGAAGTCGAGAGACATCAGGACAATGCTTCGTGAAATGAAGGATAAATACGGGAAACTGACTCTAAATCACCTGCGCAAGTTGAATGACGAGGATATTTACGAAGAACTGCTTGAGTACAGGGGAATCGGGACAAAGACAATCGCCTGCCTTATTGCTTTCGGACTGGAAAGGCCGGCGTTTCCTGTTGACACTCACGTTCACAGGGTTTTGAACAGGCTGGGAATCGTAAATACCGCGACACCCGAAAAGACTTTCGATGTATCGAAGAAACTTATACCCGACGAAAGCAAGACAGCGTTTCACCTGAACCTTATCAAGTTCGGGAGAAGCGTCTGCAAGGCGCCCGCGCCGCTGTGCGGGGAATGCTGTGTTTATGACCTTTGTAATTTCGGACAAAAACAATATTATAAAGACAGGAATAAAGGGAAAATCAAAGAGAATAATTTTATAATTCTGGAAAACATCTGATTTGGAAATCAACAGAGACGAAATAAGAAAGATACTCGTGATTAAATTCGGCGGAATGGGCGACGTGCTTTTATCCACTCCCGTGCTGCCGAACCTGCGCGCGCATTTTCCCGAAGCCGAAATAGATTACCTGACGCTGCTCAAGAACCGCGACATACTTATGGATAACCATTACATAGACCGCGTGCTGACATACGATATGAGAATTGACAGGTCATACGATTTGCTGAGGCACATAAGGAACAAGGGATATAATCTCGTGATAGACCTGTTCGGAAATCCCCGCACCGCTTTTCTTACGCGCATAACGGGAGCGAAGTACCGCGTCGGCTTCAGGTTCAGAGGCAGGAATTACGCGTACAACATGAAGCAGGAAGGACGGGGCGGCGAGGTTCACAACACCGATTTCAATCTGGACGCGCTAAAAATCGCGGGCATTCCGATTACTTCGAAGAAACTGAACCTGTCGGTTAACATCGTCCACGAGGAGTTCGCGGAAAAGTTCATACGCGATAACAACCTTCAGAACGAATTTCTAATCGGAATCGCCCTCACGGGGGGATGGGAATCAAAGAAGTACAAACTCAACGATTACGTCGAACTCATAATGCTGCTTAATGAGAAATTCAAGGTCAAGTACGTACTTCTCTGGGGCAGCCGGAAGGAACTGCACGATGCGGAGCACATAAAAAAACTTTTTCCGTATCAATCCTTTGTCATTCCCGACAGCCCTATCAGGTATCTCGCCGCAATAATAAAGCGGTGTTCCGTTGTAATCGGAAACGATTCGGGACCTCTGCACATAGCGGGGGGCGTCGGAGTGCCCGTGCTCGGCATATTCGGTCCCACGAACCCGAAACTCCAGGGACCGTACGGCGAGCAGAACGTTACAGTCGAAAACACTAAACTTGACTGCCTGCACTGCAACCTACTCGAATGTCCGATCGGCAATGTCTGCATGACTGAACTTCAGAAAGAACTTATAATTGAGAAGTTCACCGAACTTATAAACAAAAATCATTTAAAAATTCCTTTTCTCATCTGATGCCCCGAAGGATATTAATAGTGCGGACGGACCGCGTCGGAGACGTCGTTATGATAACACCGATGATACGCGAAATCAGGAGAACATATCCCGACGCTTACATCGGAACGCTCGTTCAGCCTAATACCGCGAAGATTCTTTACAACAATCCGAACCTCGATACCGTCATTACGGATGACCTATCGAAAAATACATTCTGGAAAGTCGTGAAAGAAATCCGCAGGCACAGGTTTGGCACGGGGCTTCTCGTCTGGCCTACGGAACGCGCGGCTTATCAGATGTTCCTCGCGGGTATATGGAACAGAATAGGCGTCGGCAGAAAATTATATGAGATTATCACCTATATGCGGAGCGTCTCGCGGCACGATTACATTCCGCTCAGGCACGAAGCCGATTTCTGCATGGACCTCGCGAGAAAAATCGGAGTCGTAACGGATAACATTCAGCCGGAAATCTTCTTAACCGTAGAAGAAAAGCGGTGGGCGGATGATTTCCTGCTCAGCAAGGGAATCAGTGGAAACACTTTTAAAATGATTCTTCATACGGGTTCGAAGAACTCCGCGCCTAACTGGAGCGAAAGCAGATATCTTGAACTCATAAAAAAGATTTTGAAGAAATTCCCGTCGGAAGATTTCGCGATGCTTCTGACGGCGTACGAGATGACGGACGGATTCAAGTCGGATGTCAGAGCGCTCGGAGATAAAAGAATAATAGACGTGTCGTCTGACTTTAAGGACCTCCGGGATTTCATAAAAATTATATCCGCCGTCGATTTGATGGTGTGCTCATCAACCGGTCCGATTCACCTTGCCGACGCTCTCGATATTAAATGCGTCGGCATTCACTGCCACAGGCCCGTGAGCAGCGCGGCGCTATGGGGAGTCATAAATAAGAAATCTATTAACCTTGAAGTCTCAAAGGAATATTGCGATAATTACTGCAGTTCCGACAAGAACAAATGCGCTTTCGAGAACGGAATTTCAACAGACGAAGTTTTAAAACATATTGATATAAAATGAAATTTAATGAACTGAAAGTACCTAAATGCAAGAACTACTCGGGCTACAAGCCCTGCAAGCCGTATTATAACTGCCTTGAGAACGGATGCGCCGATGAAGCGGGCGATATGGGAACAAAGATACTCATAATTTCCCTCGACGCGCTCGGAAACGTGCTCGACAACACTCCTATATTGCACGCGATAAAGAGGAAATATCCGGTCAGCACCATTTACTGGATGACCCTTCCGAACGCGGAGAAGATACTCGTGAACAATCCTTTCATCGACAAACTTTTCCTTTGGAGTGACGAGAGCAGGATGATTGCGCGGAACATCAGTTACGACGTCGTTATGAACGCGGATAAATCGCTCTACGCCTGCGCTTTCGCTAATGAAGTCAAAGCGAAGAAAAAACTCGGCTTCCTTCTTAACGATGACGGCAAGATTGTCCCCGCGAACGAGAGCGCTATGTACAGTTACATAATGGGAATCGACGACCAAAAGAAGTTCAGAGAGAACAGGCGCTCGGGCGTTGATATAATTCACGAAGTTTTCGAACTCGAATACAGACGCGACAGATACGTCTTTAATTTCTCGGACGAAGAGAAAGCGTTCATTGAGTCCTACAAAAAATCAATTGAGTACGACAGCGGAAAAATTTACTGCGGATTCAATACAGGATGCTCCGAACTTTTTCCGAACAAGAAGATGACTGTCGAACAGCACATAACGCTCATAACTGAAACCCTGAAGAATCCGAATATCGTAATAATGCTGCTCGGCGGAAGAGAGGACACCGAAAGGAATAACACAATATACAATGAGTTCAACGCGAAGGACAGGAAACGAATCATAAACACGCCGACCACGGAGGGCATACGGAGAGGCGCCTGCTACATGTCTGTTTCGGACATCGTTATATCAGGCGACAGTTTCGGAATGCATCTCGCAATCGCGCTTCAGAAATATATTATTTCCTGGTACGGACTATCCTGCTGGGAAGAAATTGAACTTTATGATTACGGGATTAAGATTTTTCAGAAGGACCTTGAATGCTCACCCTGCTGGAAACGGGTTTGCCCGTACGACCTTGAATGCATAAAAATGATTGACCTTAATCTTATTGTCGATACCGTAAATAAATTTAAAAAATAATTTATGGCTTACAGGATTCCGTTGTACGTTCCTTTTCTCGGCGGGAACGAAAAGAAATACGTGAACGAATGCCTCGACTCAACCTGGATTTCATCAAAGGGGAAATTCATAAAGGAGTTCGAGGATAAATTTTCGGATTACATAGGCGCGAAATACGCCACGGCAGTGTCGAACGGCACGACCGCGCTTCATCTCGCGCTTGTCGCTCTCGGCATTACTTCAGGCGACGAAGTAATCGTTCCTTCTTTTACTTACATAGCGTCGGTAAGTTCAATCCTTTACTGCAACGCGTCGCCCGTGTTCGTGGATTCTCTCGAATCGACCTGGCAGATGGACCCCGATGACGTGCGGAGGAAAATCACTCCTAAAACGAAAGCCATTATGGTTGTTCACCTGTACGGGCATCCCTGCGATATGGACAACATAATGAAAATCGCCGAAGAGCACAACCTGCTTGTAATCGAAGACTGCGCGGAGGCTTTCGGAACGAAGTACAAAGGAAAATACGCGGGCACGTTCGGGGACATCGCGGCGTTCAGTTTTTACGGCAACAAGACTATCACGACGGGAGAAGGCGGAATGGTCGTATCGAACGACTATTACCTTTACGAGAAAGCGTACCACCTTAAGATGCACGGCGTATCAACCGTGCGCGAATACTGGCACGACGTGATTGGTTTCAACTACAGAATGACGAACATCTGCGCCGCAATCGGGCTCGCTCAACTGGAAAACGCGAACGACATAATACGGAAGAAACGCGCTATCGCGGAATTGTACAACAGGAATCTCGAAGGACTTCCCGTGAAGCCGCATACAGAATCTAAGGATACGGTTCATTCATACTGGATGTATTCGATAATGACGAAGAACGTAAAGGAAAGGGACGCGCTCAGGAAACATCTTGCCGATAACGGTATTGAGACACGTCCGACTTTCTTCCCTGTTCATACTATGCCGATGTTCGCGCATCAGTACCACAAAATCAAAACAGCAGCGGAAATCGCCATACGCGGAATGAACCTCCCCAGTTGGCCTGAACTTTCTGCGGAGCAGGTAAATGAAGTGTGCGCTGTAATTCGGAGTTACTTTGAGAAAATAAGTTAGTAGAGAGCAAAGAGCGATTCACCATCCCGACAAGTCGGGACGCCCCGATGAATCGGGGTAGACGCCGAACGCGCAGAGGACACCCGCCAAGAACATAGGCGGGCAGGCGCCGAGCACAGAGAAGAGCGAGAGAGTTTATTAG
>CAZOQR010000096.1:0-10407 GCA_964581915.1 uncultured Ignavibacteriaceae bacterium
CTCATCGCCGAATACAAGCCGGAAAAAAAGTAAGCGAGAAGAACTATCGGTATTATTACGAGTCCGCTCTGATATCTCGCGTCAAGCAGCGAGAAGTTTCCGAATGATATTTTAACGACAGGCGCTGTGAAGAAAGAAAACACGAGAAACATCAGAAGACCCGCGAATACAAGATATGTGAAGATTTCCGATACAAGTTTTTTGTTCTCCGGATTCTTTTCAAGGTTCAGGAAGTAAGGCGTCCACGAAAATCTGAATGCCGCCACGAGCAGCGACATTACCGATGCAAGTCTGTAACTCGCGCTGTATATCCCGACAACCTCCTCGCTGAAAAAATACTTCAGAAAGAACCTGTCGGATATATCAATTATTAGTATGAACAGACCGATATAAATGAACTTGTTGCCGTACAATACGAGCCGCTTTGCCGTATCGAAAGAGAATCGAAACGCTATGTGTTTTGCCGTAACCGCTATTCCCGCCGCGAAAGTTACGACAACCGAAATTATGTAACTGTAAAAAATCGCTTCAACGCCCGCGCCGTAACCCGCTATCAGAGCGAAATTCGCCGCGACGTTCACGAAAACTGAGAGTAAAGTCAGGTATAGATACTTTTTCGCGTCAAGTTCCGCTCTAAGCAGAAGCAAAGGAAAACGGAAAAGCGTGTCCGTGAAAAGCAGCAAAGCCAGTATTCTTAAGAGTTTGATCCCCAGTACGGAATCCTCAAATCGTATAAGCGATGATATTGAAGGCGTCAATAAATAGAAGGCGGCTGAAAAAACAAGAGATGATGCCGACAGCATTATTAAAGTGGTGGAATATACCGTCTTCTTCTCCGAATCATCCCTGCTGTCTATGAAAAACTTTATGAACGCCGTCTCCTGACCGTATATGTATATCAGAATCACGAAAAGCCATACTGACTGAACAATGTTGTAAACGCCGAGTTCGGCAGGCGCGAAATAAAACGTGTAAAGAGGCAGAAGCAGGAATGATATCGCCTTGTTAGCGAACAATCCAATGCCGTAAATCGCGGTTTGAGAGAACAAATCTTTAACGTGCCTGCTCAAATTCCTCTCTCCGAATATAATTCTTCAACCCGCCTGTTCACGCTTTCAAACGAATGATATTTCTCAGCCCACGCTCTTCCTTTTTCCGAATATTCCTTAAGCGCTGACCTGTCTTCGAGAATGCCCGCGATGGTCTCCTTCAATCCGCTTATATCAGAACATATAAACGGATTCTCAGGAATGAAATTCAGGTACTCCTCGTAGAATTCCGTTATTGTCGGAAGACCCATCGAAAGATTCTCGATAGAATTTTTCCCGTAGCCCGAACCGCCCATCAATCCGCCGACCTGGTCAATAGCGAGGCTGCATCCGCGTTTTATTTCGAGAAGTTTCGTGCGCGACACGTTTTCAGCCAGAATGAACTCGAAATCATATTTCTTCTTCAATTCGTCTATAACAGGAAGAATCCTGTCCGTCCCTTTATACAGGCGGTTTGTCGGAGAATGTATTATTTTAATCCTCCCCTCTTCGTTGAAACTGTAATCGAATTTCTTTACGTCAAAAGGAAAGAAAAGATAATTGATATTCTTATGAAGTCTTATGTGGTCGAACTCAACAGTAAGATTCAGTCTGCTCATTTCGTCGAGTTCACGGAATATGCCGCGCGTTCTCAGATCGCTTCCGAAATAGCAGCAGACAATTTTCTTCCCGAGTTTGTTTATTTCCTTCGCGAACCTGAGGTCTCTGTAAAAGTCCATCCCGCCGTCGAAATGATACACGTCGAAATCATAAAGTTTATTTTCATCGATGAACCGTTCAATTTTACCTTTATTCTTCAAGTCGCGGAGTTTGAAATATATTTTTTCCGCGGTATTTTTCGGTTCGTAATACTTGAGACTTGTAATCTTTGAATCCCGCCATTGCTTTGCAATCCTGCCCGCGGGAAGTTTGAAGCCGAGAGTGAGGTCTTCGTCAAAGTTCAGCGTGTTTTGAAATATTGTTACGAGCCTTGCGTGATGCCCGCTTTCGGACTGCATCCTCGCGAAATCAAGCGGCATCCCGGCGAAGTTCTGAGGCGCGATATGTAATATGCGTTTACTCAATGCCAAGCAGTCTTGATATGTTGCGGTGAAATATCAATTCCTTTTCTTCACTGCTGATGCTCAGACTTTCAATAATAGGTATGTACATTTTCGGAAGCCCGAGGTTGTAATCGCTGCCGAAAATTACCCTGTCCGCGCCGACGGTCTTCACGACCTGATTCACGAAATAAAACTCCCTTACTGATTCCGTTCCGAGATAAACGTTCTTCAGTCCGCTCTCCTTTACCGCGGACGCGCAGGACGTGCAAAGCGAAGGCTGGTCGCCTCCGAGATGCGCGATTATAACGTTTAGTCTCTTTCTTTTCTTTGCTTCCTCTATCGGGTATGTAAAACCCGCTATCTCCTGCCATCTTCCGCAGTGGACTATTACAGGTAAATTATTATCTTCGGCTATATCCAGGTATTTCGCGAATGCCTTATCGTTAACCCTCCTCTTCTGAAAAGAGGGATGTATCTTGAATGCTTTTATGTCTTTCAGGTTCTTTTCAATGAATGAATCCAGTTTACCGTCATCGGGATTTATCCAGCAGGCAAAATGAAACTTAAATTCGTTCTGTGATTTTATTTCATTCAGAAGTTCTTCGTTCCTGTAGGTATCGCACGGCAGTGCAACGGCAGAATCAACACCTGAATCCTTCAAAACTTTAACCGCATCGCTGACCGTCGTGGCGTAGTCAAGAAAAACTCCGCTCCATTTGCCGATGTGTATGTGTCCGTCAATAATCTTCAATTGAAACTGTCCCCTTTTTTAAACGTTACCTTGTAATTTATTTTCGTGAGATGTTCGTCCCTTACGTCGTAGTTCATTATGTAACCGTCGCCGCATCTAACGATTATATAGTCTTCGTTTACATCCGCAATCGCCCCGGGCTTTTCGCCCGCATCGCCCGCGGGATAAGGCTTCGAACGGAGTATCAGGAATTTTTTCCCGCCGAACATTGTAAATGCCGCAGGATACGGGTGCGTGAGCGCCCTAATTTTATTATAAACCTTCTTGACGCTTTGATTCCAGTCAATCTCTCTTTCCGCGTTGGTAATAATCCTGTTCGCTTTTTCCCTGACCGGCGGTTCCTGCTTCCTGAAAATGTCCTTTTTTCCCGATATTAATTTTTCGAAAACCTCTATGAGCAGATTCGCGCAGTTGAACGAGCATTTGTAATACAGTGTGTTCACGTCGTCCTCGTCGTCTATTATAACGCTCTTCTCGAGAAGTATGTCTCCGGAATCCACTCCGCTGTCTATCTTGTGAATTGTCAGGTACAGCGTGTCGTTTCCGTCCATTATCGCGCGCGATATGGGAGCCCTGCCCCTGTATTCGGGAAGTTTGCCGCAATGAATGTTCAGTATCCCGTGCCCGGGCACGTTAAAGACGTCTTCTTTAATAATTTCCATGAACCCCGCGCAAATGCCCGCGTCGAATCCTTTGAATCTGTCCTTTATTTCGGAAATGCTGTCGGTCTTAATGAGTTCTATGCCGTGCTCGCCGCAAATCTTATCAATCTTTTCGTAGAATTTATCCTTCTGATTTTCATAATCGTACGTCCTGTGCGTAACGACGAAAACGGGCGGAAACTTCATCATTATGAGGTCGTTAAGGCACCTCAGGCTCATTTCTCCGTATGAAAGAAAAAAATATTTCATTTGTTAAAATATTTTTTATACCATTTGTACGTCCGCAAAATTCCTTCGGTCAAATCTATCTTCGGCTTGAAGCCGAGAACTTTCTGCGCTTTCTCTATGCTCGGTATCCTCAGTTCAACATCAACGTAATTCTTAGGTATGTATTTAATCTTCGATTTCGTTTTTGTAAGAAGCACGATTTTTTCGGCAAGCGAACTTATAGTTATCGTGCCTTTCGGATTCCCGATATTGTATATTTCGCCGACCGCCTTTTTGTTCGTCAGGCAAAGAAGCGTACCGTCAATCATATCATCGATGTAGCACCACGCCCTAATCTGGTCTCCGTCGCCGTGTATCTGAATGTCCCTGTTAAGCACCGCGTTCTTTATGAAAATCTGAATGGCTCCCTCGCCAATCTGCCCGGGCCCGTAAATATTGTAAGGCCTTATCGATACCGCGGGATATCCTCTCGTCTTATAATAACTGTACAGCAGATGCTCGCCCGAGACCTTGCTGATCGAATAAGTCCATCTTCCTTCGCCAACGGGAGCAAGGTTAGTATTCGATTTTTCGTTCGATTTGTATGCGTACGCGCCGAGAACTTCGCTTGTCGAAAAATTGATTACCCGATCGAGTCTGCCGCTGTATTTTTCAAGCGCCCTGACGAAATTGAACGTGCCAAGTATGTTCACTTCCATTGTTTTTACGGGATTGTTTATAACCGTATCGACGCCCGCTATCGCGGCGAGATGCAGCGCTATCTGGGGCTTGAAATCCTCGGCTGACTTTTTCAGAGTGTCGAAATCGGTTATGTCGCCGTTCACAATCTTGACGTTCCTGAAATTTATTTTCTTATACTTAAGTGAGTCTCTCGCGAAAATGTCGTAAATAAGTATTTCATTTTCCTTGCTGAACAACTCTGCGAGCCTGCTGCCTATGAATCCGCCTCCGCCCGTTAACAGTATTCTTTTATTCTTTATCATGTTTATTCTATAAATTTAATGTATAACTTTTTCTTAAAAATCCGTCCGCCATGAACTTTTTCTTGAAGTCGAATAGTCCCTGCAGGAGTTCGTTGCCGACGTTCGACGTACCGATATCGTAAAGCCTGAAATTATTAAGTTTCGACCATTCAATTGTCTTGTAAAGGAGATAGTCCGAGACCCTGTCCTTCTTGTGCTCCTCGTCCGCTGCGAGATAAAAATTCAGCACGACGTCGTTCTTGACGAGAAACAAGGTGCATATACCCGCTATCTGCCCGTTCACGCTGGCGGTGAATAATTTCACCCTTTCGCTCAATACGCTTTTCAGATAAACAAGTTCCTCGAGCGTGTGCGTCGGCTTGACGTGTTTCAATTCCCTGTTCGCGTAAAGAATCTCGTAAAAATCGCGAAGGCTTTCCTCCGTAATGTTCTCCTCGATGAGGTTAATTCCGATAATCTTCGCGGATTTCTGTATCGACCTTTTCTTCGGGTTCTTTAATTTCTCGAATTCAAAACTTTTAAGGTCCACGATGTTGGTTATCGAGTATCTCGTGACGTTGAATCCCGATAGAATGAGCGCGTACTCGTATTCCTCGTTCGCGTTCCTGTGGTATATGTAGGGGGAATTCCTGATAAGACACTTTTTGAATTTCTGCGTCTGAAGATACTCCCTGAACTTGCCTATCGCTTCTATGAAATCAGTGATCTTGAGTTTATCTCTCCAGAGGAAGCCTCCGAAACTCACACCGTCGCAGGAAACGTACGACTTACCGTCTTTGTCCGTAATTTCATTGCCGGGTATTATCGCGGCGATTTTGTTCTTATCCCTGAAAAGCAGGTGATGCCATTTGATGTTCTTCTTGAAAATATCGTTGTAGCAAAGAAACCTCTTGTCGTAGAACATGTTATAATCCGCCGCGAGAAACTCTTCCCACTCGTGACTTTTTGATATGTCGATTCTTTCTATTTCCAATTGTTTCTGTATAATTCGTATCCCGGGGATTTCTTCACCAGCGTGTAGCCGTCGGGAATAAACGTCTTTGACTCGGGATATTCGCTCCTGTTAATTTTATCCTTCTCTACTATTATGTTGTACGTGCCGCTCTTTTCCGAGATTGCATTTCTTACAGCGCCTGTTCCGCTCTTAGTGTCAAGAAATTCAAAATTGTAGTTTCCCCTGTTCCATCCGAGGTCGAGCCCTTCAAAATAAAAACTGAACTGCGGATTATGCCTGTAATTCGACGCGACGTAAATCAGGTTCCTGCTTCCGCTTTTTTCAATCTCTTCCTTTATTTCCGTAATCTTGAAAGAATTCTCCCAGTAAGGTATCCTGACCGCGTATAGCGCGTTCACGAAAAACAAAAATACTAAAATAAAAGCATAGTATATACTCGTAATGCCTGACCTCTTTTTGATTATCAGCAGTATTGATGCGGCGGAAACCAGCGTCCATAACGCCGCTGAGACCAGCAGCGCCGTCAATCCGCCGTTCTGTATTTTATATCCTTCTTCAATCCTGAAATAGTTTAGCGCCGACCAGAATATGTTCAGGGCGGTCAGGGATAAGAGAGCGGCTTTCTCCTTCATGCCCGCGGTGTCAATGTTTCTTACATAATCTGCAGCCAGAAAAGTCCCGGGAAGGAGCATCAGAAGTATGTAAACCTCGAGTTTCGTCCTGAAAAAAGTTATTATGAGCAGTCCCGTCACGAACCAGACAAGCACGAATATTTCTTTTACGCCCGCGCTCCTGAAATTAATAATCCTCTTTGCGGCTCCGAACAGCACTACAACTCCGTAAGGAAGAATCGTAAGAAGATAATTGATGTGGTACAAATAACCCGACCCTTTCGTGTTGTGCTCAACTCCGAAAAGCGCTCTTTCGTATATGTGATAGAAGAAGAAGTAATTCGCGAATTCCTTTCCGTGAACAACGAACATGTACGCGTGCCAGGGAGCCGCGACAAGCATTCCTGTCAGCGTCAGCGCGGCTAAATCCGGAAACGAATATTTGAATTTCCCCCGCGCGGCAATTATGACCAGAAAAATTACGATCGGAACGAAAAAACCAACGAGAATTTTCACCATCAGGCAAAGTCCGAAAACAACTCCCGCCAGATAGTTGTATTTTCGTTTCCCCGTATCGGCGTACCGCAGAACGAGATAGAAGGATGAAATTATGAGCAGCGAGTAAGGGATATCGAACTGGAACCTGTTGCAGAAAATACTGAATATAATATTGCTCGATAAAATAACAGCCGCAATTATTCCCGCCCGCGTGTCGTAAATGTTTCTGCCGAATATCATCATTACCCACAGCAGCGCCGCGCTCAGGATGAAAATGAATATTTTAAAACTAGCGTTATTCATCCCGAACAGCGATGTGAATGCGTATCCCGCCCAGATAAGAAGCGGCGGATGAGAACCGGAATAGAATCCTCCGATTGAATGCGCGCTCTGGTCTATTATATCCCCTGACGCCTTTATCGAAAGCACCCGCGTCGCGTACATCCCTTCGTCCCAGGGCTGTATATCGGTAACGATTATGGTGTGTATCTTCGCGGCAAATAAAAAAACGACGAGAAAGAAGAATATAAACTTCAGATTTTTCCCGTCGTCAAAATATTTTAATATTCCCGTCATTAACTTTTCTTAACAGCAAGAAACCGCTATTTCAAAGCATTAGAAATTATAACCGAGCGAAATCGAATTTCCCGAACCGAATCCTATCGAATAAGGCTGGAAAGCGTAGTCTACGTATAATGACTTGTACTTGAGACCGAGTCCGGCGGAGAAACTTTTGTTTTCATAACCCGTCTGATAACCGCCTCTTAAAAATATGAAATCCTTGTAACCTCCCTCGATTCCTATGTGAGTGTGCAATGCCCCGCCGTCAAGGACTTTATACCCGTCAAGCGCGCCTGTAAGCGTAAAGTTGTCTTTTCTGTAATTGTAACTCGCGCCGAGCCTCAGCGATGTCGGCAGTTTTGTCTCGGAGTTCAACAGCGCGTTCATCGAACCTACATTCGAAAGGACAACCGCGAACGATACATTGTTGATTTTATAATTCGCGCCGAAATCAAGACCGTAGCCTGATGCCTCGTCGATGTATATTTTCTCGTACAGCATCTTTACCGTAATTCCCGCGGAGAAATTGTTCTGTATGTCATAACAGAGGCTTATTCCCCCTGAAAAGTTATCCGAATTGAATGTCTCTATCGGGGCTCCGGGATTGTTCCTGACTTCGATGTCGCTTATGGTTGTCTTTAAAAGACCGATTCCTATTCCGAATTTATTCAGCCTGAATTTCGCGCCCACAAAATTCGTCGTCATATCCATCATTGTCTTGTTGAACATTACGGTAACGTTACCGTTTTCAGTCGCGTTTACTCTGGCAGGATTGTATATGTAGGCCGTCCCGTCATCCGCGAGCGAAACAAATGCTTCGCCCATCGCGATAGAGCGGGCTCCTATCCCAAGTTTTAGGAAAGACAATCCTGTATTGCCCGCGCCGTCGTTCTGTCCGAAAGTTATTCCCGCAAAGAATAAAATCAGAGTTGTTATGAAAATTTTTCGCATATAAATAAACTATTGCTTCAAGTTATGAATAAATTATTTGAATTTAAAAGCAATTCCGATATTCTGAGCCGGCTTGTGCGTGTAAGGCTCAATTTGGAAACTGTAATCAAGACCGATGTTTATGTCCTTCGTGAACGATTTTGTCAGACCTATTCCCGCTCCCGGCTGTATGTTTCCCCAGAAGTCATCCGATTTAAAGTCCATTCTGTCAATGCCTGCGCGTACTTTCACGTAATCGTTAAGGTTTATTTCGCCGCCTACCTTCAGCGCGAAATTATAGTTCCTCTTGCTGTATGACTTTATGCCGAGTGTATCAGTCGTCTCAAACCTCGGATTGACGTACGTATCCAGACCGACAGAAATCAGACCGAGTTTCTTAGGAAGGTTGTATGTTCCTCCGAATGCGACGAGTACGGGGAATCTTTCTTCCGACGTTGTTCCGCTCGTTCCGTAAACATTCTGCCCTGTCGTCTCCCATTTATATTTCACGCCGAGGTCCCTGACCGCCAGACCGAAGGATAAATCCTTGCTTGCTATGTACGTAAAACCCGCGTCAAAACCTACGCTCGTCGTGGTTACTCCTTCGTAAAGTTTCGAGTAGTAAAGTTTAAATCCCACGCCGACTGCTAAATCCGGCGCGACGAGAATGCTCATTCCCATCAGGAATTGATTTTCATAAGTTCCGAGCATTCCTATGGAGCGGGCGTCGTTGTCTCTTCCGTCAATATCGGAAACTCCCGCGTTAATCCAGGAAAGACTGATGCCCGCGGTCTGCTTGCCGCCCGACAGGGAAAACTTTTTCGCGAAAGAAACAAAGTTAAGTTTTCTGTCAAGGCTAAGGAACGTATACCCGAGATTCGCAATTCCGTTTTCCTGAAAACAACTGAGAGACGGATTGTAGTATCCTGATACGTCGCCGTAAATATCCGAGACGAGTGTATTTCCCATTGAAAGACCTCTCGCGCCGAAGCCCATTCTGGCAAAACTTCCCGCGTAACTGCCAAGTTGGGCGTTAGCGCCAGAGAATGCCGTCAGAATCAGTATTATCGCTAAGTATTTTTTCATATTTTGAAAACTCATTTATTATTATTTCATTAAAATTACTTTTCCCCAGAAAGGAGTCTCGTCGTCGACCTCGATTCTGTAAAAATATACCGCGTTTGCCGGAATATAACCGTCGTCGTTCCTCCCGTCCCATATCGCGAAATTGATGTCGTTATTAGTTCTCGTCGCGTTCTGTATGAGAGTTCTTACGGGATTCATTCCGAAGTCGAAAATCTTTATCGTAACTTTCGAAACATTTTTGCTTGTCTTGAAGAACAATCTCGTTACTTCATTGTTCGGAGAAAAAGGATTCGGAGCCGCGTATGTTTCCGAAGTAGAAGTCAGATTCCCGCATGCCCTGTATATCTTCCAGGGCGACGACCAAGGAGATACTGTAAGTTTCGTCCGGAGCATTCCGTCGGCGCTTCCGAAATACAACGTATCGTTGATGAAATTCCCCGAATAAAAACTGCTTGACCTGCATAAATCCTTCGATACGGGGTCGGCTATCAGCGAAGGTTTCGACCAGTCGAATTTTCCGAAGTTGGCGCGCCACATTCCGCCGTCCGTGTATCCGAACACGATTGAATCCTTCGAACTTATTCCGTTAGGTCTGTATCCTCCGAGCGTGTACTCCCACGAATAACCGTGATTCGTGGAATAACTTAAAGCGTCCACTTCGTTGAAATCGTTGGCTTTTCTTGACGCCGCCCACCAGATTTCCCTGCTGCCGTACCTCTGCACGTGAAACTTAACTACGAAATTCCCCGAGACCCTGCTTGTTCCGCTTCCGGAATTCTGGAAATTATATTTCCTCCAACTGACACCCCAGTCCCTCGAAACATTAATACCGTTTGCCGAGCCTGCGAGCAGCGTGGAATCATTCACCGCGATGACCGAAAAGAGCCTGTGATTCAGGTTCACGTTCGGGTTCAAAACAAAATTATATGTCCCTCCCTTGTATATGCTGTCGAGGTCGTCCGGAGGAAGAAGCACCCTCTGCCAGGTAACTCCGTAATCGGTTGATTTTCTGAGACCTCCCGCGAAACTCGTAATCCAGATTGTGTAATT
>CAZOQR010000097.1:0-10403 GCA_964581915.1 uncultured Ignavibacteriaceae bacterium
CTTAGTTTCATTTGAAACCAAATCCCTATTTTTATTTAATTTTTTCGTGTTTATTCTTATTAATTCCCGAAATTTTATTCAGTAGGAGTTCCGCCGATAAAGTCAATCTTATCCTCTTTGTGCAGAGTCACGATGGCTTTTTTTCTGTCTGCCCTGTAACCGGTGAATCTGCCCTTCTTAGTCATCAACGTCTTCTGCTTGCCTTTCATAATAACTGTTCTTACGCTTGTAACCCTAACGTTGAACTTTTTCTGGATTGCGTTCGTGATTTCAATCTTGTTTGCATCCAGACCAACCTCGAAAGCGTACTGGTTTCTTTCTTCCTGCAGAATAGTGTTCTTTTCGGTTATTAACGGTCTTATGATGATTCTTTTCATTTTATTAAAATTCTGTTAAGATAATAACGGCTTGCATAATTTCTCGACTGCCGATTTTTGTATCAACAGCATCTTATTGTTGAGCAGGTCATAAGTTGCTGCCTGGTCCGAAATAAGGACGTTCAGTTTCGGAAGATTTCTACCCGACTTGTACAGGCCTTCGTTTTTTTCCGGAACAAGAAGAAGTGTCTTCGTCGCGTCAAGTTTAAGCGATTTCAGAATCTCGACCATGTCTTTTGTTTTCGGTTTATCGAAGGAAAAATCCTCGACGACAGTAATCTCGTTTTCCTTCGCTTTAAGGCTCAGCGCGCTTTTCCTTGCGAGTTTGGCAGCCTTTTTCGGAATATCGAGGTAATACCTGTGGGGTTTCGGTCCGAAAATGTTGCCGCCGCCGACCATCACGGGAGAACGGCTCGTTCCGCGTCTGGCATTGCCCGTTCCTTTTTGCCTGTAAGGCTTTTTGCCGCCGCCGCTGACTTCGCTTCTTTCCTTGGTCTTGTGCGTTCCCTGCCTTCTGTTCGAAAGATAAGTCCTCACGGCCTGATAAATCAGGTGCGTGTTCGGCTCAATTCCGAATATTTCGTCGGGGAGATTTATTACTTCACCGCTGTCATTACCGTTTATTTTTAATACTTTAAGTTCCATTTTTAATTTTTATAAATTTCCACTAAACCTGAATTTGCTCCCGGAATGGAGCCTTTTAATAGAATAAGATTTGAATCCGGGATAATCTTTACGACTTTAAGATTCGCTATAGTGACCTTGTCACCGCCCATTCTTCCGGCCATTCTCTGGCCTTTAAGAACTCTGGACGGGTACGAAGAAGCGCCGATGGAACCCGGTGCTCTTTCCCTGTCGCTCTGACCGTGTGTGCGCACACCGCCGCCGAATCCGTGTCTTTTTACTACGCCCTGAAATCCTTTACCTTTCGATAAACCGGTAACTTTAACCTTATCTCCGACTTTAAATATGTTGTCTATTTTCAATTCGTCGCCCACTTTAAGGTCCGCAAACGGGAAATCCCTGAGTTCCTTAACGTATCGTGGAGGAGCAATTTTTAAATTCTGATAGACTTTTCTCTGAGGCTGGTTAACCTTTTTTTCCTTCTTAGTTCCGAAACCGACTTTCACCGCTTCGTATCCGTCTTTTTCCTTCGTCTTAATCTGAGTTACAACGCACGGTCCTGCTTCGATAACTGTGCACGGTATCGCGTTTCCGGAATCCTCAAAGAACGTAGTCATACCTATTTTTTTTCCTAATATACCTAACATTTGAGTATAATTAATTTTTAACAGATCTTACGATTAAACTTTTATTTCTATATCAACGCCACCCGGAGGATCCAGTTTTGTCAATGCATCGACAGTCTTATTCGAGGAATTGAGAATATCAATAAGTCTTTTGTGAGACCTGGTTTCAAACTGCTCTCTCGACTTTTTATCGACGTGGGGCGATCTCAGAACGGTGTAAATATTCTTCTTCGTAGGAAGAGGAATCGGTCCGCTGACGATTGCGCCGGTCTGCTTGATAGTCTTTATAATCCTCTCGGTCCACTTGTCCAGCAATGCGTGGTCGTAAGATTTTAATTTAATCCTGATTTTTTGTGTAGCCAATTTTTGTTTATTTTATATTTTTTGCGGGCGGGAACGTTTCCGCTCCCGTCCGTAGTTAAAATGTATTATTCAACAATTTTTGTTACAACACCGGAACCGACAGTCCTGCCGCCTTCTCTGATGGCGAATCTGAGTTTTTCTTCCATCGCGATAGGAGCAATGAGGTCGATTTTCAAACCGTCAAGGTTGTCGCCCGGCATTACCATCTGAACGCCTTCGGGAAGAGTAACGACACCCGTCACGTCAGTAGTTCTGAAATAGAACTGAGGTCTGTAGTTGTTCGCAAAAGGAGTGTGGCGTCCGCCTTCTTCTTTCGACAATACGTAAACCTGGGCTTCGAATTTCGTGTGAGGGGTAACCGACGCGGGTTTCGCGAGCACCATTCCTCTTTCGATTTCCTTCTTGTCAACGCCTCTTAAGAGAAGACCGCAGTTGAATCCCGCGACCGCTTCATTAAGTGTCTTGTTGAACATTTCCGCTCCGGTTACGACTGTTTTCTTGTGAGCGCCGAGACCTATAAGTTCGACTTCGTCTCCGACTTTCACTTTTCCTCTTTCGACTCTTCCGGTCGCGACCGTGCCGCGTCCTGTGATTGAGAATACGTCCTCAACCGACATAAGGAAGGGCTTATCGGTTTCGCGCGCGGGCTCGGGAATGTAAGAATCTACAGCGTCCATGAGTTCCCATACGCATTTTAATCTTTCGTCGTCAATACCGACTGATTCGTCAAGGCCGGCTTCCATGGCCTTCAACGCCGAACCTCTGATGATAGGAATATCGTCGCCCGGGAAATCATACTTTGTAAGGAGTTCCCTGATTTCCATTTCTACGAGTTCGAGCAGTTCGGGATCCGCCGCGTCGACTTTGTTAAGGAATACAACCATTGCAGGTACGCCGACCTGACGCGCCAGCAGGATGTGTTCCCTCGTCTGAGGCATGGGGCCGTCTGTCGCCGCTACTACAAGAATGGCACCGTCCATCTGCGCAGCACCTGTAATCATGTTCTTTACATAGTCGGCGTGTCCGGGACAGTCGACGTGAGCATAGTGTCTTTTTTCCGTCTGATATTCAACGTGAGCGGTAGCAATCGTGATACCTCTTGCTTTTTCTTCGGGTGCTTTATCAATTTCATCGAATTTTTTTACCTTAGCAGAGCCTTTTCTTGCTAAGCACATTGTGATGGCAGCGGTTAACGTAGTTTTTCCATGGTCAACGTGCCCGATGGTTCCAATATTAACGTGCGGTTTAGACACGTCATATGTTTCTTTTGCCATTTTTTAAATCTCCTATAGAGTTATTTAAATTAGTAAATATACTTTTAAAACTGGTGGGTCAGGGAGGAATTGAACCTCCCACCTCGTGCTTATAAGGCACGCGCTCTAACCAACTGAGCTACTGACCCAATCTTGTCCTTCCGGACGGCAACCTTCACACAATCCGCGGAGTCGTGCTTAAGGTTTTATAGAGCGTTTCCGTGTCTGATTCACGAGTTCTGTCCCCGTTCAAAACGGGGCTGACCCAAACTTTTTAAAGAACTATCTTCTCTTGCCTGTATAATTTTCAATTATCTTTTCCGATACCGACTTCGGCGCTTCGTCGTAATGCGAGAACTGCATCGTATATATCGCGCGTCCCTGCGTCATCGAGCGCAACTGCGTGGCGTATCCGAACATTTCCGACAGGGGCACCATCGACCTGATAACCTGCGCGTCGCTTCTCTGAAGCATTCCTTCGATTCTTCCGCGCCTCGAACTCAAATCGCCCATCACGTCGCCCATGTAGTCATCGGGCGTTACGACTTCGACGTCCATTATCGGCTCAAGCAGAACTGGGTCGGCTTTTCTCGCCGCTTCCTTGAACGCTATCGAGCCCGCTATTTTAAACGCCATTTCTGACGAATCAACATCGTGATACGAGCCGTCGTACAAGGTTGCCTTGACGTCCTCGACGGGATATCCCGCGAGCACACCGTTCTTCATCGCTTCTTCGATTCCCTTTTCGACAGGTGAAATGAACTCTCTCGGAATCACTCCGCCGACAATCTTGTTCTCGAACACGAATCCTTTTCCTTTTTCATTCGGTTCGATTTCAATCCATACGTGTCCGAACTGTCCCTTGCCGCCCGACTGTCTGACGAATTTGCCTTCCTGTCTGACTTTCTTTCTGATTGTTTCTTTATACGCGACCTGCGGTTTGCCAACATTGGCATCCACCTTGAATTCCCTCTTAAGCCTGTCCACGATAATTTCGAGATGGAGTTCGCCCATTCCCGAAATCAAAGTCTGACCGGTCTCTTCGTCTGAACTCACCTGGAACGTCGGGTCTTCATCGGAAAGTTTTGACAGCGACTCTCCGAGTTTATCCTGATCCGCTTTCGTCTTCGGCTCGATTGCAATCTGAATCACGGGTTCAGGGAACGTCATTTTTTCAAGTATAATCGGGTCATCCTCAGAGCATAACGTATCCCCTGTCTTGGTGTTCTTCAGACCTACGGCAGCGGCTATATCGCCGCTGAAGACTTCCTTGATATCTTCCCTGTGATTCGCGTGCATCTGCAGAATTCTTCCGAGCCGTTCCTTCTTTCCCGTAATCGAATTATAGATATAACTTCCCGCTTCCGCCTTGCCCGAGTAAACCCTGAAGAAGCAAAGTTTACCGACGTACGGATCGGTCATTATCTTGAACGCGAGCGCCGTGAACTCTTCTTCGTCAGATATCTTACGAACTATATGGTCGTCCTTGTGCATGTGATGTCCTGAAATCTCGCTCAGGTCCGAAGGAGACGGAAGCAAATCGACAATCATATCGAGCAGATTCTGGACACCCTTGTTCTTGAACGAAGAACCGCAAAGTACCGGAATTATCTTTACCTGTATAGTTGCTTTTCTGAGTACTGTCAGGATTTCCTGTTCGGTAATTTCTTTTCCTTCGAGGAATTTTTCAAGAAGCGTATCATCCACGTCCGAGACCGCCTCAAGAAGTTTCTGCCTGTATTCATTAGCCTGAGATTTCATCGACGCGGGAATGTCAATATCCTCAAACGTCGCGCCGAGAGTGTCCTCGTTGAACATTCTCGCCTTCATCGTGATGAGGTCGATTATTCCCTTGTACATATCGCCCTGTCCGACCGGCAGATGAATCGGCACCGCGTTTGCTTTCAGCCTGTCCTTAATCATCTGGACCGTATTGAAAAAGTCAGCGCCTACCCTGTCCATCTTGTTCACGAAAGCGATTCTCGGAACATTGTATTTATCAGCCTGCCGCCAGACCGTTTCCGACTGCGGCTCGACCCCTCCGACAGCGCAGAACAGCGCTACGGCTCCGTCGAGCACCCTCAGAGAGCGTTCGACTTCCGCCGTGAAATCAACGTGTCCCGGCGTGTCAATTATGTTTACCCTGTGATCTCTCCAGAAACAAGTAGTTGCAGCCGAGGTTATCGTAATGCCTCTTTCCTTTTCCTGTTCCATCCAGTCCATAGTAGCCGCGCCCTCGTGCACTTCGCCCATGCGGTGAAGTTTGCCGGTATAATACAAAATCCTCTCGGTAGTTGTAGTCTTACCGGCATCGATGTGCGCCATGATGCCTATATTCCTCGTTTTTTCTATTGATACCTTTCTCGGCATTTAGAACTAAAAACTCCTTCCTTGTTTTTTACCATTTAAAATGCGCAAACGCCTTGTTTGCTTCAGCCATTCTGTGAACGTCCTCTTTCTTCTTCACGGAACTTCCTTCGCCGACGGACGCCGCCATCAATTCGTTAGCGAGCCTCAAAGACATCGTCTTTTCGCCTCTCGCGCTCGAATAAGTCAGTATCCATTTTATGGCTAATGCGACTCTCCTGTCAGGCCTGACTTCCGTCGGTATCTGATAGTTCGAACCGCCGACTCTGCGTGAACGGACTTCTATAGAAGGCATTACGTTGTTAATCGCTTTGTTGAACACTTCGAGCGGATTGCTCTTCGTCTTCTCCTCTATAATGTCAAATGCATTGTACATTATACGCTGGGCAACCAGTTTCCTGCCCTCTTTCATGATTGAGTTTATGAATCTCCCGACCAGAACGTCATTGTACCTGAAGTCAGGGATTCTGATTCTCTTCTCTGCTCTTTTTCTTCTCATTAAAAAAGATATATTTTTTTAGAAAACTATTTTGCTACGGTTTCTTTCGCTCTTTTGGCACCGTACTTGGATCTTGATTTCTTTCTGTTGGCGACGCCAGCGGTATCTATTGCACCACGAATGATGTGATACCTAACGCCCGGAAGGTCTTTTACTCTTCCGCCCCGGATTAATACTATGGAGTGTTCTTGCAGATTGTGACCTTCACCCGGAATGTATGCTGTAACTTCGATTCCGTTGGTCAATCTTACTCTGGCTACTTTCCTTAACGCTGAATTCGGTTTCTTCGGAGTCGTTGTATATACGCGGGTACATACACCTCTCTTCTGAGGACATGAGTCCATCGCAGGAGCCTTGCTCTTGTAAACCTTATCTTTACGTCCTTTACGAACTAATTGATTAATTGTTGGCAAACGTACCTAAATTTTTGTTTATCAAAATATTTGAAACATTAAAAATAATAAATTTCCCGAATTTAGTCAACACTATAAGACGGCTAAAAGCGTATTTTTGTAAATTTTATGACCGGACTGTTTTATCGACTCCTCCGGCTCAGACGGTAATTTCGGCGGTTATGTTTCCTTTTGTTATATCCCACAATTCGGTTTCCAGAGCGCTTAACTTGCTCAGCCTGACTTCACAGACGAGTTCAGCGATTTCTCCGGAATTATTTCCGGCTAACTTTATCCCTTCCCGTTCGAGATATCTCATTATGTTATTGATATACGAGTACGGGAAGCGCAGAACAACGGTCTTTGTCTTAACTATTTCTATGATTTTACATAGTTTTAAACATTCTTCCGCCGACTCAAAATATGCCCGTTTCAGTCCTCCGACACCGAGTTTTATTCCGCCGAAATATCTGGTTACTATAACTACAACATCTTTTATTCCATATTTGTTTATCGCGTCATAAATCGGTCTGCCTGACGAGCCGCCGGGTTCGCCGTCATCATTGTACCTGAAAATGTTCTCGTCATTTAATACATAAGCGTAAGGATGGTGCCTTGCATCGTAATAGGACTTTTTTATGCCGGAGACCGCTTCTTCGGCTTCTTCTGCAGATTTTATGTTGTAGGCATTCGCGATGAATTTGGACCTGTTTACTTTTATTTCCGCCGAACGGTGGCTTTCAATCGTTTTATAACTGTCATCGTTATGCATTTTTCCAGCCTTCATCGCCGATTAATGGTACAAACTTGAAATACTGGTATTTATCCGTTGCGAATGTGTCTTTACCGTTTTTATCTTTCTCCTTCGTTACGCACCAGATTTCCTGTATCTGTTTATCTCCGACAGGTATAACGAGCCTTCCGCCGAGAGCGAGTTGTTTTAAAAGGGTTTCGGGAATCGACGGACTGCCTGCGGTAACGATAATTCCGTCATAAGGCGCGTGCTCTTTCCATCCTTTCGTTCCGTCCGAGCATTTAAGTTTAACGCTGTAACCCGCTTTCTTCAATATAATCCCCGCTTCTTTATACAACTGCTCTATTCTTTCGACTGAATACACATCGGCTCCGAGTTCGCACAGGACTGCCGCCTGATATCCGGAGCCCGTTCCGATTTCAAGAATCTTGTCGCCGGGGTTTACTTTCAGAACCTCCGTCATGAACGCGACAGTATATGGTTGTGAAATAGTCTGGCTGTTGCTTATCGGAAGAGCATTGTTTTCGTACGCGAACCGCTTGAATTCGGGGCTGACAAAGAGTTCTCTCTTGACCGTATTAATCGCGTCAAGGACCTTTTTTTCCTTTATACCCGACTCGATTAGTTTTTTTATGAGTTCTTTCCTTTGAAAGTCCTGCAGGGAAACTGACATCATTTGTTTTTCTCTTCGCTTTCTTCGGTTGATTCAAAAAGAGACTTGAGCGACTTCGTAACGCTTGTACTGCTCATCGCTTCTCTGAGTTTATCTTCAAGTTCTTTTATATCCTTGCACGCGTGAAGATTTCCGCTGTCGGCAATGGAGATTCTTGATGTTTCCTCGGACACTATTACCGCGATTGCATCCGACTGCTCCGATATGCCGAGTCCCGCCCTGTGACGCGTTCCGAGATTCTTATTCGTCATGAACTGAACCTCCGACAGCGGGAGCAGGCATCTTGCCGCTTCGATTTTATTGTTGTTTATTATTACCGCGCCGTCGTGAAGCGGCGAGCGCGGATAAAATATCGAAACAAGAAGTTCCTTGTTGATTTTCGCGTCTATCCTTTCACCCGTCTCGACAATGTTCTGAAGTCCCGTCGTGCGAGTAATCACTATCAGAGCGCCCCATCCGTTTTTCTGAAACTCAACGCAGGCATCAACAACTTCCGTAACGTTTTCCTTAAGGTCTATCCGCATGAAGAACCTGACGATACGCGTCCTGCCGATTATTATGAGGACTCTTCTTATCTCCGGCTGGAACAGTATAATCAGAGCGATTACCCAGATATCGGTAAGTTTGCTGAGCAGCCAACTCATTACCTGAAGGTTCAGGACCTGCGCGATGAACGATATGCCGAGAATCAGCAATAAGGAAAGGAATATCTGGAACGCAATCGTGCCCCTCATTACCTTGTACAGTTTAAAGAATACATAAGTAACGATAAGAATGTCTATCAGGTCTATGAGTCTGACAGAAATAAATCCGATTTTGAACAGTTCCATTACGTAAAGTAACGAAATTCAAGCAGTAATTAAATGTTATAAATTATTCGTGATTATTTCCGTATGAAAAATATTTTTACAGGAATTGAGAACATATTTTATTAAATTGAGTACAATAATAAAAGATTATGAAGAAGAAAATTTTCTATATAACGATAATTTTTTCGTTGATTGTTTCGTTCTCTCACGCTCAGGATATAAAATATTCATCAATTTCCACGCGTTTCGCGGGTGAGGGAGCGTGGAAAGACTGGAACATCTCTACGGATAAAGGTTCGGGCTCTTACAGCACTATGTACAGCGGAGATGACGCCTGGAAGCAGTGGAGAGTATCGACTCCAAACTCCGACGGCACTATCGAGACTGTATTCAGCGGCGATGACGGCTGGAAATACTGGAGGTTCAGTTTCAGCGGTTACAGCGGAACCATCAGAACCGTTTTTTCGGGCGATGACGCCTGGAAACAATGGGACGTCAGCGACGGCAAAACCACTCTCAGGGTAAGCACTTTGTTTTCGGGAGAAGACGCGTGGAAAGAATGGAATATAACTTCAAACGCGGGAAGCATGAAAGTCAACACCAGGTTTGGCGGTTCAGGCGCCTGGAAAGACTGGAACATCTCCGACGACATGACGGGAGTCAGCGCCGAACTGAAAGCAGTAGCGCTTTTCACCTGCATTTATTCGGGAGCGGTAAGAATAAGAAGATAGTACACATAAGAGAATTTTTTCGAGTATTTTTTGTTATCTAAACTGATGCGAACATTTACAATAATACTGCTGGCGCTGTTGTCCGTGAATATCGTTTATTCTCAGACCCATCCTCCAAAGAATACGGAACACTTCGTGATTCAATACGTCATCGGAGAAAATACGGATTATCAGACTCCGTATTACATTCTCCGCTCCGAATCCGAATACCCCAAAATACTTATAGACGCGGGCATACACGGCGATGAAATAGCGGGTATATACGCCTGCGATACCGTAATGAAATACATTAACATTTACGAAGGCACGGTAGGCTTCATTCCGATGGTCAACATTCAGGCTTTCAAACAGAACGTGAGGGGTGTGGGCGTAGATTTGAATCAGGTATTCCCGGGCGATAAGAACGGCAAGATTTACGAAGAAAGGCTCGCGTACGAGTTCATGGATTTCGTGAAAGAATTTAATCCCGATTACGTGATTAACCTGCACGAAGCGTGGACCAAGTTCGACGAGAATCTATACGGAAAGCAGAAAGACAAATCATTCGGACAGACTTTCATTACAAATTCCGAGACTTTCTCCGATTATCTCGTTCGCTCGAATCTAAATACGAACAAGTATATACCGAATCCGGAGTACAAGTTCAGGATTCAGTATTTTCCTTTTAAGGCGAATCATTCGATGGATAACATAATAGACAAACTGAAGATACCTTCTTACACCGTTGAGACTCTGAGAACGCTTCCGCTCGCCGACAGGATTAAATATCACGAGTTATGCATACTCACTTTCATAGAAGAATGCGGAGTTAAGTTCACGTATTGGAAATAAACTTTGTTCACGAATAAAATCAGATGAAAATCCCCGCAAAGACGGGAACCACAACCTATCCAATGTAAAATTCAAAATTCAAAATGAAAAAGTACAGTGTAAAA
>CAZOQR010000098.1:0-10193 GCA_964581915.1 uncultured Ignavibacteriaceae bacterium
GTCTGTAAACGGGTGGATTGCAGGTCAGTACGGAAAAGTGTTTAAAACAACGAACGCGGGCGGTCTGACCGGAATAATAAATCCGCTGAACGGCGCGCCTGGTTTCGAACTAAATCAGAATTATCCGAATCCTTTTAATCCTTCGACCGTTATTACTTTCTCTGTTCCCGAACAGGGATTCGTATCGTTGAAAATATTTGACGCACTCGGAAGGGAAGTCGCTGCGCCCGTAAACGGCGTGCTCAAAAACGGATATCACTCCGTATCTTTTGACGCGGGAAATCTCTCGGCCGGGATTTATTTCTATAAACTGATTTCTGGCGGCAATTCAAGCGTGAGAAAAATGATTGTTCTCAAGTAAAGGAGTTCCGTATTTTCTTTTTCCGCGCCTGAGAATATTATCTCCTGCGCGGTTTTTGCGGATGAAACCGGGCATACGGATGACAAAAGTTGTCATGGATATATTGTTCCGCTTCGCTTATTTTATACCTGTTATAAAAATTCCTGAATTTTTTCCTGATGTCCGGATTGGGAATACGGGAATAATCTTCTTCGGAAAAATACATAATCCTGTAATTGTATGGGGTGGAAAGTATCATTTATTAGTGAACACAACATTGTTGAAACGGGTTTCTTCGGTACTATGAAAAAATCCGAACTCGATGATGCTATCAAAGCCACGCTGGAAGAATGCGTGTCAAGGAAAGCGCTGAAAATTTTAGCCGATTGCAGCGGTCTTCAGGGAGGTCATACGCTTTTTGACCTTTACGAAAAGATTAATATCCTTAACGAAATGGGACTCGATAAGAACATCCGCGAAGCCGTGATTATGCCCGAAGAGCCGTTGCAGCAGGATAAGATTGAATTCTGGGAACTCGCTCTCGGAAATAAAGGGTACACTGTACGCGCCTTTTATTCCCGCAAGGAAGCAATAGACTGGCTCGCGGGCCGGTAGAACATCATATAAATAAATATTTGCGGCATTATGAAAACTTATTTTCGGTTTTTCATCTCCGCGCTTGTTGTGGTTATTCTGATGATAGCCTGCGCAAAAAGCGATAAATCCGTCTCGCTTAAAAACGATTCCTCGTCCGGCTGGTCCGAGTCGGAAAAGAAAACTTTCCTGAAAGACTGTAATGACGGTTCTCACCCCGGTATCTCTGACGAAAAAATTACAATTTACTGCGACTGCATGCTGGAAAAAATGATGGCTAAATATAAAAAATATGCCTATACTACCGGCAGAACCAGAGAGGAATTCAGGAGCATGATGGATTCCTGCGACGCCGTGGCGGGTATCGAATAGAATTGAGAGTGACGCTTCCGGCGCCTCCGGGCCGTTACAATGAAACTCCGGCGGTTACGTTGAACTCCGCTCCGCTGTACCTTGTCAGCGTGCCTACTGGCTCGTCGAACTCACCCGTTATTATATATCCGGCGAAAAACCCTAACCTGAAATACCGCGCGGGCGCCGTTTCTATGCCCGCTCCTAACCTGAACGCTATTACGGACTGCGATTTGTGCTCTGTAACGCTCTGGTAATAATAGTTCAATGACGTCCTTGTGGAAAATCCCGTCGCTATGCCCGCGCTGACCGAAGCGTACGGTCTCACGTTCGGGTTAAGCGCGAGTTTTATGGGGTAATATTTTATTCCTGCAAGCAGCGGCATTACGAATGCGGAAGTCTGCCTGAATAACGGTTGGTTGACGTAAAAAGAATTGTCGGTGCTGACTTCGCCCTGAAGATAACCCGCGTAAAAATTCATCTCGAATTCATCGCTCAGTCCGTATCCGTAATAGACTCCTCCGGAAAGTCCTATCCTTGTCTCGACATCAGTGCCCGATACGAATACTGAAGTCTTATTTATAAGCCCCGCTGAAACGCCGAAATTGTGACTGCCCTTGATTGAATAATATGATGTCTGAGCGTTGGAAACTGTTGAATTCGCGAGTGCAATAAGTAATAATACCGATAGTGCTGCTAAGTATGTTTTCATAATTGGGAAATTGTTCCTAATTTATTAAGGAATAAACGGATAATCAACACAAATTTTTTCAATTGCCCGCTCTGAATGAATATGCGGTTTTCTGTTTTCTGTGTTCAATATTCTGATTATTTTGAATCTCCGTTTGCTTTTAACGGTTAATTCTTAAAGCGTGAAATGAAAAGAATTATACTCATCGCGGTATTTTTGCTTTTAGCGGTATCTTCATCTTCACCGCAGGAGAGCGGCAAATCTCTTATCGACAACCCTTCAGCGCTTACTGAGTATGTTACGGATAATACCGGAACTCTCACGGCGGAGCAATCGCGCTCTCTCAGGAAGAAACTAAGAGGTTTTTATGACTCGACTTCGACTCAGATAGTTGTCTATATGATTCCTTCCCTGAACGGCGAACCAATCGAAGAAGTCGCGCTGAACATTGCGGTGAAAAATAAAATCGGCAGAAAAGGAAGCAATAACGGTGTGCTGCTTCTTATCGCTAAGAATGACCGTAAACTGAGGATTGAGGTCGGTTACGGGCTCGAAGGCGCGCTCACTGACGCCCTTTCAAAATTAATTATTAAGAATGAAATCTCGCCTTCGTTCAAAACGGGCGATTATTACACGGGTATCGAAAAAGGCGTGAATGCGATTATTTCTGCCGTCAGGGGTGAATACAACGCGAACGTGAATGCGGATTATAAAAAAGATAATACGCCGGACTTAACCTGGTTGGCGGTGGTCGTGCCTGTCGGGTTGTTCTTCCTGATTATTATTCTCGCTGTCGTTTTCGGACGTAAATCAGGCAGCGGCGGCTATATCTCGGGAAGCGAATATTCGTCTTCTTCTTATTCGTCATCGGATTCGTCATCGTATTCGTCTTCTGATTCATACTCATCCTCGTCTTCATCGTCCGATAGCGGCTTCTCAGGCGGCGGCGGCGATTTCGGCGGCGGCGGCGCGAGCGGGGACTGGTGATGATTGACTTAATCGTCTTACCTTATAGTGTTTTCGGATTTAAGTCAATGATGCAGATTGTTAGGTATGTTTGTCTTGCTGGGCGCGTTTCTCGGTGTAATAATCCCGACTGTTCTGATTTCTCTTTTACCCGCCCTCACTATTAGAATACTTGAAAGTGTTGGAATCTATAGAAAAGGCTCCCTCTCTTTGGACGTGACCGATTATATAACTGGCGCCGGTTACTATAGAAAAGGAAAAGTCTTTACGTATATTGACGAAAATGGCTCGTCGAGGTTTGAATCAGGTCGCGTATTCGGCTTACTGACGCTTTTATTCCTGCCGCTGATGATTATTGTCTCAATAGCCGTCTTTCTTGTCGTTTAATGCAATGTATCGATGCCGGAATTCGGACTTAATTCGTAATAAAATGAAGAGATTCTGTTTGCCTTTTCGCGGCGTTTTATGGTCTCATTCCCGAAGTAAGAATTTATCTTTGCAGGAATCTGCGGAGTACTCCGGGAATGAGTAACTTTTATTCCTTATATGGTTTAACTCTCCTGATTTTTAAAAAGTTCTGCCCCGGTTTGTTTTTCTCCCTTTAAATTTCGTTTCGCCTTTTTTCGGTCATCTCTTTTGATAATATTAACCTTTATCGTAAATCTTTATTTGATACGATTTTGCAATTATTATTTATGCCCTTAAAAAAAATATTTGTATTATTGCCGCTTCTTTCTGTTCTTGCCGCTGCCAACTGCTTTTCTCAGGAAAATACAATCGGAGAAATTGCGGTTCTCGATATGCTGTTCATGTCGCCGTATAATTATAATTTCGCCGAAGATGCATTCAGAGATGCGGGTGTAAAGACTGTCAGCATTTCGTATGATTCGCTGAAAATTATTATTCACGTCGGTAAGGACGGGCTTAAACAGAAAACTGTAATAGAAGGTCTCGGCGTAATAACTTATAATTATTATGATGACAGAAGAGTCTCGGATATCGTGATTCGTGTCGAAAAGTTCGGTGACTTGGAAGCAAGGGTCATTTTTACTTACGGCTCGCCTAAAGCGGATTACGACGCTTTCTTCTTATACAAGCGGCAGGGCGGTGAAGGGCAGAATATTACTTACTTCTGCGACGGCGAAGGCAGGGTGAAAAGATTGTCTCTCTCTGTCCAGAGACTTCAGTCTATGGAGTGCCGGTTCTTATATGAAGATAACAGAATCTCAAAAATCTCTTTCTCCGAACTTGGTCCGGATTATTATGACAAATTGTCTATGACTTCGGTTTATACTTACGGAAATAATGGGCTCATTGATTTACAGTCCTCCGAATTATCAGCGGGCTTTTCTATAAACGCGGTTTACTCGTATACCTTTTATACAAATGAAAACTAATCTTAAATATCATCATCTGGGAATACCGGTTAAAGAGCCTCAAACTGGCGAGGTTTACCTGAAAGATTATAAAGTGTATCACGTCGGATTTGAAACAAGCGAATACGGCATAGAACTTATGAGGTATGAAGATGACTGCTCTCTGCCTGAAATTGTCAGGACGAAACCGCACGTCGCTTTCGAAGTGGATGATGTCTTTGAAGCCGTTAAAGGCAGAAACGTGATTATTGAACCGAATTCTCCCTCCGAAGGCTGCATCGTGGCGTTCATCGAAGAGAACGGTTATCCTGTTGAGTTTATTCAGATAAAAGGAAAATAAAACGCCGGCTTTGCTGGACCGGCGCTTAATTCTTACGCGAACAAGGGTGCGTTGTCTATGTATATAAGGTAATCCTTGATTAGTTCGCCCTCCATGTGAAAAATGTTTGCGAACTTGACTCCTACTTTCTTGCCGTCTTTTCTCGTGTACAGCACTTCACCCTGCCATACGTATGAGTTTTCTTTTTCGAATATATCCTCGATTTTATGCTCGCTGCCGTCAATCATCTCGAAGAATGCAGCGACGTATTCTTTCGTCGCCTGCCTGCCCTTTACTTCAGGCTGATTGCCGAACCTGAATACGCAGTCTTCCGTAAGAAACCCGGAAAATCCCGCCGCGTCTTTTGAATCAATCGTCTTGCTTATGGCTTCAAGCCATTTTCTTGTTTCCAATATTTTCCTTTCTTGTTTGTTTAATCGCTTCGCTTATTTGCGCGTGCAGTGCATTTCCATGTTCTTGACGTCCTTCCCGTCTATGACGCTGAACATTTCCATGTCAAATGTGTTGTCGTCAATAATTTTTATAGTTTCTTTCATGGTCGATATGCCGCCCGTCATCGGGTCGTTGTACTTGCCGACGTAAACGAACTTCTTCGTTGCCTCGTCATATACTCCTTCCATTAACATTATGCCCGTTCCTAAATTATCCACCCACGTGCTGTAGTATTTCTTCGCTGCATTGTCATATCCCGTAACGCCTATGCCCTCAAAATCCATTCCCATCATTTTACCGTATACTTTCATCTGGCTGTAACGGTTACCGAGAAGCATCTCGAATTTAGCCGTACCGGATGATATCTGCGGCTCCGCCGACGGGTCCATCCACATCTTCGACGTGTAAACCCAGTCTCCGTTCAGTTTAGCAAGTTCCTGATGCTCTTTTGCCGGCGTCATGTAGTCCATCCACTTTTTCATGTCGTCGTCTTGCGCGAAAATGCCTGATGCGAATATTCCCGTCAGACATAAAAGTAATAAGATTTTTTTCATAGATTTATCCCTTATGTTTTGAAAAGTTAAAATTTAAAACAAAAAAGTTAGCGAAAAAATTCTTGAAAAATCGCAGTATTCATGCATAATTTTGGCCCGATAAACCTTCAAAATCTGCAAAAATGCGCTGTTTCATCGTCTGATTGATTCTTGTATTCATTTTGTCTATTTTTTGAACGTGGTTTATCGGGCTCCGAAACGTTGTGCTGTTTTTTTACGTATAAAACTTAAGAAATTTCCCTTATGAATTTTAAACTTTCTCAGTTTACGCACTTAATAATTGTTTCGCTCGCTTATTTCATTGTTTTGTTCCTGTCTTCATTTACGAATGGCTACGGTTATTTTATTGATGAGTTTTATTACATCGCCTGCGCGAACAATCCTGCAGCGGGTTACGTGGACCACCCTCCTCTCGCGCCTCTGATATTAAATGTATTTACTTTTGTTTTCGGTGATTCCGTCTATTCTATTAGGTTCCTTGCATCTCTTGCTTCCGCCGGGACTGTTTTTATGTCAGGTTTGCTCGCCAAAAAACTCGGCGGCGGAAAAATCTCGCAAATAATCGCTGCCCTTTGCGTAATTGCCTCTCCGGTTTTTCCTGTCTTTGGAGGATTCTATTCTATGAACGTTTTTGAACCGCTTCTTTGCTCGTTCGTTTTCTATTATTTGGCAAAAATGATTCTCGAAAATGAGAGGAAATACTGGATACATCTGGGAGTGATTTTCGGACTGCTGATGATGAATAAACATACCGCGGCGCTCTGTATCCTTTTCGTCGTCCTGTCCCTGCTTTTTACTGAACAAAGAAAATTGTTGGTGTCAAAATATTTCCTGTATAGCGCTTTTATCGCTTTCCTTATTTTCCTGCCTAATGTTATCTGGCAGATTCTGAACGGATTTCCATCGCTGGAATTCTATATAGCAAATGTAACGAGAAAGAATGTCGCCGTGTCTTACGCGGAATTCGTAAAAATGCAAATCCTGACTTATAATCCGTTTCTCGCTCCTCTGTTCCTTGCCGCCGCGTATTCCCTGATATTTAAAAACAGGAACTTCCGTATCTTTGGAATGATATTTCTCTTTACGTTTGTTTTCTTCCTGATTACCGGGAACAGCAGGTTCGATCGAACGGCATTTTCATATTTGTGCGTCATACCCGCAGGTGCGGTTTTGATTGAGAACTTTGTAAAGAAATATAAAGCCTGGTGGATATACCCGGCCGCGGGCTTTTTTGTTTTCGCGTATGCGCTTGTCGCTGTGCCAATCTTCCTTCCGTATCTCAATTACGGGAATACTGCTGAACTCACTTCATTAGCCGGACTGAATACCGAAATCGAAAAAGGCAACCGCCCGCTAATCGCGCAAACAATTGCCGACAGAATTGGATGGGTTGAGAAAGTTGATATGGTAGGGAAAGTGTATCTTTCGCTTTCCGAAGAAGAGAGAAAAAACACCTTGATTGCCGCGACAAATTACGGTGCCGCGGGTGCACTGGAACTGTACGGAAAAAAATACGGATTCACTAACGTCGTCAGCGGTCATAACAATTATTATCTCTGGAGCAAGAAAAGACTTAATGGCAATATTCTTCTTCAATTGTCCGATACAGGCTCCTATAACGGACTGAAAGAATCTTTTGGATATGTGGAAAAAACAGACGTGATTTTCGATAATATCTATTGCACCCCGCACGAAAGAAATCTGACGGTCTTTATATGCAGAAATCCGAAATATAGCAATGAAGAATTGTTGGAAAGAGGAAAAAGATACTATTAAACTCTGTTTTTTTATGTAATTACCGAACGAAATATTCAATTTCATTATAACTTTCTTTTTGATATTTTATATGTTCAAAACAGTTTAATCATAATCGGGAGGATTAATTGAAAAGCCTTTTTGACCGGTCCGTGAATCTTGAACTAATCAGCAGAATTGATTCATTATCAGCGGACTTAAAACCACTCTGGGGTTCTATGACCCCTTCGCAAATGCTGATGCATTGTACTGTTAGTTTCAAACTTGCTTTCGGTGAAATTACCCCTGAGCATAATGAATCCTATCTCAATATTGGCAGGCTCGTCCGTGACAGACTTTTCGATACGGATGTTTTTAATAAGAATCTCGCTACTACCAGAGAGTTCCTTGTCGAGGATAACGGTAAGTTTGATGACAACAAAATCCTGTTGACGGCTTACATTAAACGGTTCGCCGGCGCGGGTCCTGAATTTTCCGACTGCGGAAAACATCCGTATTTCGGACAATTGAACATGCAGGAATGGGATTCTCTCATTTACAAGCATTTGAATCACCATCTTTTACAATTCGGAGTATAAATTTATTCAAAATTTATGGATGACAATTTTAAAGTTTCTATGAAACTTGCAAACGGCAAACTTCTGTTCAAAGGGAAGTCAAGAGATAACGAAGAAGTCAGTATGGACTATTTCCCTCCGCTCGGCGACGGTAAAGGTTATACAGGACTCGAACTTCTCCTAATGAGTTTCTCGGGCTGCAGCGCGACTTCCGTCGTCTACTTGCTTAGGAAAATGGGAAAAACAATCGGGTCAATGACGATTAATTCCGAAGGCATAAAAAAAGAAGAACTTCCCCGCGCATTCAGGGAGATTCGAATTAAATATACAATCGAATCTCCTGACGTGAATGCCGCTGATGTGTCTAAAGCAATCAAACTCTCCGAGGAATCTGTCTGCCCCGTATGGTCTATGATAAAAGGTAATGTTGACGTGATTCCTGAATTTGAGATTATTTCCTGATTGTATTTCCCGTACCGCTTAAGAGAATTGAAATATGTATTCTTTTCCTATAAGTTGAATATTATTATATAATATTTAGCGTACTTTACCTGATGAGAATACTGCTTTTCCTTTTATCGCTTACTTTTTGCCTTCAGGGTCTGCCTGTGCTCACGAGCGCTCAGATCGTCCGTGATTCTGAATTTGATTCAGCGCTTGAAACACTTTTCCGGACCCAGATTGAACTTGCGGGAAAAAGAAAGGAAAAAGTATTCAGCGTCCTCAATGACGCTGGAAACGCCGACGAGAAGCAGGCTCTGAAATTTATGCTCGCCTGTCTGCCTTTGAGCGACCTCGCCGACTATCCGGGAAGTTACTTCCTCGATAACGTGCGGATGTCCTTGAAAGCGCGCGAGGAAACTGCCTGGGGAAAAAGTATTCCGGGCGATATATTCCTGAACTTCGTTCTTCCCGTGCGCGTGAACAATGAAAACCTCGATGACTTCAGAACTGAAATGTGTGCGGAGATTCTCGAAAGAGTTAAAGGCCTGACGATGGAACAGGCTGCTCTTGAGATAAATCACTGGTGCCACGAGAAAGTTACTTATCGCCCGACCGACGAAAGGACAAGCGCGCCGTTGAGCACTATCAGAACGTCTTACGGAAGATGCGGCGAAGAGTCTACGTTTTTCGTAGCCGCCCTTCGAACCGCGGGTATTCCCGCGAGACAGGTTTATACTCCGCGCTGGGCGCATACTGACGATAATCACGCCTGGGTCGAAGTCTGGGTGGACGGGAAATGGTACTTCCTTGGCGCCTGCGAACCCTCTCCCGCTCTCAATATGGGCTGGTTTGCCGCTCCGTCAACACGGACTATGCTCGTAAATACAAGAGCCTTCGGATTGTACAGGGGAGACGAATCCGTTATTGTTCGTGAAAAAAGATTCGCCGAATTAAATAGAACGGGGAATTATACTCCCGTGAAGAAAATTTTCGTTTCGGTCAGGGATGCTTCTGGTTCTCCCGTATACGATGCGAGAGTTGAATACAGACTGTATAACTATGCCGAGTTTTATCCGCTTGCAAAAACCTTTACTGACTCGTTAGGTATTACCGGATTTACTTCGGGGCTTGGCTCGCTTCTTATCTGGGCGAGCAGGAATGACGATTTCGGTTATAAGATGATTTCCGTTAAAGACTCCGATACGATTCCTGTAGTGATAGGAAATGGTTTTACCGACGGTAAATACGAGGAATACCTGCTCGTGCCTCCCGATGAACAGAAAATTGCCGTTGTCCGCGACGCTGACGTGAAATTAAATGATTCGAAACTCGCTCGCGAGGATTCAATAAGAAATAAATATATGAGCACTTTCAGGGACTCCCTCTGGGCGCTCGGATTCCTGAAAGAAATCGGCGTTGCCGAAAAAGAAGCCGTCGGATATATTACAGGCAGCGCAGGTAACTGGAAAGAAATTACATCATTCCTGAAAAATACTTCGCCGGAGCAACGGTCATTAGCGGTTAAGATGCTCGGCGTAATATCCGCTAAAGACTTGCGCGATACGAAGGAGTTAATTCTTCGCGACCACTTTGATAATTCACTCGCATTCTCTGGTAATTTTACGGATGACAGCCGTGTATTCGATAAATATGTAATGTCTGGAAGAATCGCCAACGAAATGATGACCGCCTGGAGAATACCTGTCGTCGGGCATTATAAGAAAGTATTACGCGGGAGCGGAGTTGAAATCAATCCGGAGTTTATCGCGGAATGGATACTCGGAAACATTAAT
>CAZOQR010000099.1:0-10087 GCA_964581915.1 uncultured Ignavibacteriaceae bacterium
CACGGAGGAGAGCAGAATCAAGAAGCAAGAATCAAGAATTAAGAAGAGCGGTTTCGCAGAGGAACACAGAGAAGGCACGGAGGAGAGCAGAATCAAGAAGCAAGAATCAAGAATTAAGAAGAGCGGTTTCACAGAGTTCCACAGAGAAGGCACGGAGGAGAGCGGAAGAACAGAAGTTAGGAGTTAGTAGTTATCACGACAAGTCGGGACGCTAAGAGCGCGCAGGGGCTTGAGAGGTTACGAAGCAGGGGCTTCGTAACCAGAAGAAGAAGTCGGGACGCTAAGAGCGCGCAGGGGCTTGAGAGGTTAAGTTAGGAGTTAGTAGTTATCACGACAAGTCGGGACGCCCCGATGAATCGGGGTAAACTCCGAGTGCGCAGGGGCTTGAGAGGTTACGAAGCAGGGGCTTCGTAACCAGAAGAAAAAACTCCGAGCGCGCAGGGGCTTCGTAACCAGAAGAAAAAACCCCGGCGGAGCCGGGGTTTTTTATGGATACCGGCATTCGCCGGTATGACAATCTCTATTTATATGAACAGAGGAGCGAGGACGAGGGTTACCGTCGAGAGCAGTTTTATAAGAACGTGCAATGACGGGCCGGCGGTGTCCTTGAACGGGTCACCGACAGTGTCGCCGACGACGCCCGCTTTATGTTTTTCCGAGCCCTTGCCCATATTATGCGCCGAGTCTCTCGGTTCGAGTTCAATGAATTTCTTCGCGTTATCCCAGGCGCCGCCGGAATTGTTCAGGAAGAGCGCCGTAATGACTCCGACTATTGTACCGACAAGGAGCATAGCGGCAACGACTTCAGCGCCGGAAGCGTTTGACAGTTCGGCTTTAAAGAGATATTTGAATACCACGCCGACGACCACGGGAGCGGCGACGACGAGAATGCCGGGTTTAACCATTTCTCTCAATGCCGATTTGGTAACGATGTCAACCGCCTGAGCGTAATCGGGTTTCTCTGTGCCGAGAAGGATACCCGGTTTCGCTTTAAACTGGTCTCTTACATTCTGAATGATGCTTTGCGCGGAACGTCCCACGGCTTTGATAGCCCAAGCGGAGAACAGGAAAACAAGCATAGCGCCCATAAGAGCGCCGATAAAGACTGCAGGTTTAGTTATGTCAACCTGATTCAGCGAGCCGCCGTATTCTTTAATTTCGACTATGAAAGCCTGATAGAGGAGGAACGCCGCGAGCGCCGCGGAACCAACCGCATATCCTTTTGTAAGCGCCTTGGTAGTATTTCCGACCGCATCGAGTCTGTCGGTTTTAACTCTGATTTCTTCGGGCTGCTGCGACATTTCTACTATGCCGCCCGCGTTGTCGGTAATGGGACCGAAAGTATCCATAGCGAGAACGAAAGCCGCGGGTCCGAGCATACCCATAGTCGCGACAGCGGTCGCGAAGAAGCCTCCGTCTTCGAGTCCCGCAACCGTATTGCCTAAAGTGTAGGAAGTAAAAATCGCAATCGCGATAACGATTGACGGAATCGCGACGCATTCAAATCCGACCGCTACGCCTGAAATGATTGTAGTTGCCGGTCCGGTTTTCGCGGCTTCGGCAATTGATTTAACGGGAGCATATTTATATTCCGTGTAATACTGCGTAAGCCATAGAAAAATTACGGATGTAACTACACCGATTATGCCGCAAATAAAGAAGTGCCACCAGGCAGTCGGGGCGGCCACAGCGATGTTACCCGTGCCAAAAATCCAGTAAGAGGCGATTCCGAATCCAATCATAGCGAGAATGGATGTTACGTAGTAGCCTCTGTTCAGGGCGTTCATCGGGTCCTCATCCTCTTTCGCTTTAACGGACATTATGCCGACGATAGAGGCAATCAATCCGAAAGCCCTTGCGAGGAGAGGGAAAAGAATCACGAGCAGCAGGGTTGCCGGTTCGTTTCCGAATGCGCCGGGGTTAGATTTAAAGAGCATCGCGGCAAGAATCATCGCTCCGATATTTTCGGCGGCGGTTGATTCAAAAAGGTCGGCGCCACGACCCGCGCAGTCGCCTACGTTATCTCCGACGAGGTCGGCGATGACGGCGGGGTTTCTCGGGTCGTCTTCGGGAATTCCCGCTTCAACCTTGCCGACGAGGTCGGCGCCCACGTCGGCGGCTTTCGTGTAAATACCGCCTCCAAGTTGCGCGAAGAGCGCTACGAAACTCGCTCCGAAACCATAGCCCGCAATGAAGAAGGGAATTTTTTCAACGGCGTGGTCGCTGAAAGTCATAACAATATAAAACAGCAGAACAACGCCAAGCAATGACATTGACACGATGAACAGACCGGATACGGCTCCAGCCCTCAAGGCAGTCTGCAACGCGCCGTTAAGGGATTTCATTGCTTCCGAGGCTGTACGGATGTTAGCTCTTATAGATATCCACATCCCTATGTATCCGGACGCGACAGAACTAAGCGCTCCGAGTATGAAAGACAGAGAAGCCCAGAAAGCCAGTTCGGGTTTCTGGAATGTATAGAGCAAATAAACCAGCGCCGTAGTAGCGACGGCGAGATACAAAATTGTTTTGTTTTGTCTTCTGAGGAATGCTTCCGCTCCTTCTTTAATCGCGTTAGATATTTCCTGCATCTTCGGGGTACCCGTGTCCCGCTTCATCACGTTCTTTATAAGAAAGACCGCGAACGCAAGCGCAAAAATACTAATCGCAAATATCAGTACAAGTGTCAACGACATAGAATATAAATTAAATTAGCGAATAACAATTACATTATTACTATTAGAGTAATCTGAAATACTTTTATCTGACTAAAAAGTAAAACCGATAACAGTGTTTTTATTATGGATACCGGCCTTCGCCGGTATGACAAACGCTGTGAATACCGGCCTTCGCCGGTATTACAAACACAGAACTCATCTTTTTCAATATCCCTAATTATTAGAAACTGTAAAATTAATTATATGGTTTCACTAAATTTACGTAAGAAAACAAATATATATTATAATGAAAAGGAAAAAAGGGTTACATTCGCGAGTCAGCGGGTGAATCGATATTTTCAGGTTTATCGTTTTTTTCATCCTGCAAGAAATTTCTGTTGAATTTATTCATCGTAATTTTAATATCTTCGGTGAGAAAACTAAGGATGCAGTCATTGAAAACCGGAATAAGTTTTTTGATGGTGTCGATTTCATTTGGAAGAAAATCCGAAAGCACAAAATCCACGAATTCATCTTTTTTCAGGATATCGTTATTTCCTATTCCGATTCGCATTCGGGGGAAGGCGTCCGAGTTGAGATGATAAATAATGCCGGCGACGCCGTTATGGCCGCCGTCGCTGCCTTTTTGGCGAACGCGTACGGTTCCGAGAGGAATGTTAAAATCGTCGTGCACTACGAGGAGGTTTTTATCCGGTTCGAGGGCAGAATAATTTTCGAAGAATTGAGCGACAGCGATGCCGCTGTTATTCATATAGGTCGCAGGTTTGAGCAGGAAGAATTCTTCGCCCATATACTTTCCCGATGCAAGGTAAAAGTCGCCCCGTCCCGGACGGAAGACGACGCCGAGTTTCGAAGCAAGGTTATCGAGCGCGATGAATCCCGCGTTGTGACGTGTCGAGGCGTATTTGCTTCCCGGATTTCCGAGACCTGTAATAAGTTTCATAACTTTTAATAAATAAAAAACCCTTTAATCTCGTTCGAAATTAAAGGGCTTTATAACTAAATGAAATTCTATTCGGATTCTTCTTCTTTCTTGCCCTTGGTTATGACTTCGGGTTCCGCAGGCGCTTCGGTTTCCGCAGCAGGAGTTTCTTCCGCGACTAAAGTCGGCGGAACGACAGAAACGATAACCGCGTGTTCTTCATCAAGGAATTCGATGTTCTCGAGTTTCACGTCGCTGACTTTAATCGAATCGCCGATGCCAAGACCGGAAATTTCAAGGTCAATGTGGGAAGGAAGATTTTGCGGCAGGCAGTTAATCTCGAGTTTATGCATAATGAACTGAAGCAATCCGCCTTCTTTTATTCCAATCGGGTTGCCCGAAAGTTTTACGGGTACTTCAACTCTAATCTTTTCGCCCGCTTTTAATCCGAGCAGGTCAAAATGAATGAGTTTGCTCGTAACAGGGTCAAACTGTACATCTTTCAGAATGCATTGTCTGATCTCTCCTTCGATATCGAGGTTGATGACGCGCGACTCAGTAGTAGAAATGACAGGTCTCAGGGAGAGTTCAGGCGCCTTAATAGCGATGTTATCCCCGCCGTGTATGTAATACACACCCGGAACAAATCCGGATTTTCTCAATTGTCTTGATGTGGATCTCTTAAAATCGCTTCTCTTTTCAGCTTTTAAATTTATTTCTGACATGACACAAAATCTAATTTTTACAAACCATTAATATATCAATTTTTATATTATTATTCAATTGCAAATTGAAACACGTTAGATTATACGATTTTCAGAGAAGGGATATTTGCAGGGATACATATCACCATTATTTTTTTATAAAGGCGAAGTAGAAACGGAAATTAAAAAAGGCGGGATAACCCGCCTTTTTTATTGATAAATCATCAATTTACCGGTTATGCATCAAGTTTTTTCTTTTTGCGGCCTGTAATTTTTTTAATTAAATCATCCGTGCTGGCATATATTGTCGGAATTATAACAAGAGTAAGGAACGTTGAAACCATAAGGCCGAAGATAATAGCGACGCCCATCGGTCTCCAGAACGCGGAATTTTCCCCGCCGATTACAAGGCTGAGAGTTCTCCAATCGAAATCGATGCCTGAAGCCAGGGGAACGATACCGAGAATTGTGGCAGCGGCAGTAAGGAATATAGGTCGCATTCTGATAAGTCCCGCCTGAACGAGGGCTTCATCTCTGTCGAGTCCGCGTTTCTCGAGTTCTTTCTGGAAGTCAAGAAGCACGATAGCATTTCTGACGACGATACCTGCGAGCGCGATGACGCCGATTCCGGTCATAATGATACCGAAAGGAGTGCCGGTAATCAGCAGTCCCGTCAGCACGCCTATAAGCGACAGAAGTACGGAAATCATAATAATCATCGGGACCCTTATGGAATTAAATTCCAGAACCATAAGGAAGAAAATCAGAAGCAAAGCGATAATGAGCGCTTTACCGAGGAATGCCGATGATTCCTGCTGGTCTTCCTGTTCGCCCGTGTATGAGATTGTATAGCCCTGCGGAATTTTGAAATTCGCAAGTTTTGTCTGGACGTCTTTCAGGACGTCATTGCCGAGTCTGCCTTCGGCGTTCGCGGAGACAGTAATCACGCGTTTAAGGTCTTTTCTGTTTATCGTTCCGATACCGCCCGAGAACTCGACTTTTCCGACAGAAGAGATAGGAATTTTTTCGCCCTTCATGTTGGATATATACATATTGTCTATCGTGTTTATATCGTTTCTCTGCTCTTTGGAAAGCCTCACTGTCACGTCGTATTCATCTTTGCCTTCTCTTATCTTGCTGGCGGTCGTGCCGTTAACGGCTGTTCTCACGGAAGCGCCTATCATAGCGGTATTGAGACCGTACAGCGCGGCTTTTTCGCGGTCAACAATAATTTTGATTTCGGGACGCGCCGCGTCGTAATTCGATTTCAGGTCTTTAAGTCCGGGAATGTCCTTGATTTCTCTTTTAATCTGTTCGGACAATTCACCGAGTTTTTCTATTTCATCGCCTGCGATTTCAATGTTCACGGGAGGGCCAGTCGGGGGACCGTTCTGTTGTTTCTCGATTTCGATTTCACCGCCGGGAATGTCCTCGATAGCCTTACGAATCTGTTCGAGAGTTATGAATGAACTTTGCTCCCTGTCGACTTTGTCGATGAAATTAATTGTGACAACGCTCTTAGTAGGTATGCCGTCTCCGCTAAAATCGAGGGGGTTATTCGAAGAGCCGACGTTCGTCACGATATATTTAATGTCGCTGAGGGCGGGAATTTTCTTTTCGATTTCCCTTGTTGTTCTGTCCGTTTGCTCTATGTTGGTGCCTACGGGCATAGTGACAGTCACGACCGCTTCTCTGGGGTCGGTATCGGGAAAGAATTCCACGCCGTAATTGAACTGACTGTAAACAACAAATACAAGAACAAACATCGCCGCGGTGACAATCAGTGTTCTTTTCCTGTGTTTCATCGCGTTCCTGACGGCTTTTTCATAAATCTTCAGCGCTCCTCCGAAAAGCACTTCATCGAAGTGTTCGAGGAATCTGCCGATGGGTCTGAATTTCTTTCTCTGCGAGCGTTCCTTATCCTTCTGATAGTGAATGAATATGGACGCCTGAACGGGGCTTATCACCATAGCGACGAAAAGCGACGACAGCAGGCATACGATTAAGGTAATCGGCATATATTTCATAAAGTCGCCGACGATACCCGGGAAGAAGAGCAGCGGGAAGAATGAAGCGATAATCGTAAGAGTAGCAATCGTTACCGGAAACACTACTTCCCTCGGACCTTCTATCGACGCGTCGTGCGGGCTATAATTTTCTTTTTCCTGAAGCCTGTATATGTTCTCGACAACGACGATAGCGTCGTCAACGATAATTCCGAGAACAAGAATCAGGGTGAACAGGACAATCATATTAAGAGTAATGCCCATCATGCTAAGCACGATGAACGATATCAGGAATGAGAGCGGGATTGATGTCGCTACGAGTATCGAGTTCTTTATGCCCATGAAGAAGAAGAGAATAAGGAACACGAGCACGACGCCCGTAATGATACCGTTTTCGAGTTCGTGAACGGTGTTCTTGATGTAATCCGAATCATCGCCCGTGATGTTGTAAGTGACGCCGTCAGGTATCAGGTCCTTATTGTCTTTTAAGAGTTCTTTCACCTTGTCGGAGATTTCGATAACGTTCGCGCCGCTTCTTTTTTTAACGGGCAGGGAAATGCTTTCGATGCCGTTCTGGCGGGCGTAAGTTTGTCTTTCCTTGTAGCCGTAAGTCACCTGCGCGACGTCTTTTATATAAACAGGGAAATCGCCTTCCTTCTTCACGACTATGTTGCTCATAAGTTCAGGATTCTTGTATTCACCCGGAACGCGGATAAGAAAACTGGACTTGCCGATATCAATATTGCCGCCCGGTATGTTAAGATTTTCCGCGGAGACGGCGTTAATGAGGTCGTTGAAACTAAGGTTATAGTAATTAAGCCTGTTCGCGTCGGCGTCGATTTTAACTTCCCTGTCAAGCCCTCCGACCACTTCGGCTGAGAGGACGCCCGGAATCTGTTCAATCCTGTCCTGTACGGACGTTCCGATTTTTTTCATCTCGGCGGGATTGAGATTTCCGCTAATGTTGACGTACATCATCGGAAGTTCGGAGAAGTTTATCTCCATAATCACCGGTTCTTTAATATCCGTGGGCATCTTGGTCTTTGCAGTCGCGACCTTATCCCTCACTTTTTGCAGGGCGTCGTCAATAATAACGTCCGTGTTGAATTCAACGGATATTGAACTGAAACTTTCGCGGGACACAGATTTGACCTCTTTGACGCCGCTGATACCTTTGACTTCTTTTTCGATTTCCTGCGTTACAAGGTTCTCGACATCCTGAGGAGAGACTCCCGGATACACCGTTGCGATGAACACATAAGGTATCTTTATTGACGGGCTTGATTCTCTCGGCAGAGAGATGTAAGAGACCGCGCCCATCAGCACGATAATGGTAACGAGCACGTAAATCGAGACCCTGTTGCTGACTATTAATTTGAAAAATTTCATACTTTTTAGACTGTTTAATTTATTATCTTAACTTTATCGCCGTCGGTGAGGCCGTAGAAACCGACGTGGATAAGCGTTTCACCGATATTCAGACCTTCTTCAACCAGCACTTTATTATCCGAGCGTCCTCCGAGTTTAAGGGTTCTTTTTTTAGCGATATCGCCGTCGAGAACGAACACAAATCTTTCATCGCCGTTGTCAACGATGTATTCTTGAGGAAGAACGACAACATTGTCGACGTTAAGGTTCGTGAACTCTATGTTAGCGGACATCTCGGGTTTGAGTTTGCCGTTCTTGTTATCGATTACGAGTTCGACTTCGAACGTTCTGTTTTGCGGATTAATGGTAGGTGAAACGTAATTAATTCTCGCGCTGAATTCCTCATCCGGAAATACAGCGAATGTAACCTTCACGTCTTCGCCTTTTGAGACTTGCGCGATGTACCTTTCGGGAACGCCGCAACTAATTTTCACTTTAGAAACGTTTACGATGTTGAAAATCGGCACTCCCGGGGAAGACATTTCGCCCTTATTCATATACTTGGCGTCAACTATGCCCGATATCGGGGATACGACATAACCCTTGCTGAGTCTGGTCTTATAAAGGTCGACCGATTTCAAAGCAATTTCCATCTGGAGTTTCGCATTCGTGTACTGCTGTTCCGTCGCGACGCCGTCGGCATAAAGTTTCTCGGTTCTCACGAAATTTTCTTTCGCGAGTTCGTACTGAGAAAGCGCCTGATTGTAGGAAGCGACATCAACGTCTTTTTTAAGTCTCACGACGACTTCGCCTCTGCTAACCCTGCTTCCCTTATCTTTAGAAAGGTAAGTAATGAGACCGCCTTCTTCGGACGATAATTTAGCGGTTTCGAAAGGCTTCACTGTACCGACGATTTTGTAATTTTCCTCGAAATGTTCGCCCTGAACGACCATTGTCTTTACAAGCGGTAATTTCTTTTCGCCAGTCTTGTCGTTTTTCTTTCCGCCGCAAGCAGATAAAGAAACTGTAAGAATAACGGCTGATAGTAATATTATATATTTTTTCATATTATTGATAAATTTTATTTGTTCTTTTCCAATAATTCTTCCAGGCCGGTTTTCGCGATTTGGTATTCGAGTATTGCCTGATAGTACCCGAGTTTTGAATTGCTCAGCATCAATTGAGCGTCGATGACGTCAATCTGGCTTAAAACGCCGTTCTTGAAACTCAATGCTGCGAGTTCGTAACCTCTTTCAGCGAGCCTTACCGTTTCAAGGGACGCAATTATTTTCTTCTTTGCTTCGCCAATCTTAAGAAGCACCGTCTGCGCCGAAATTTTAAGTTTTTCCTTTACATCGGATATTGTCTCATCGGTTTTCTTAATATCGATTTCAGTCTGCTGTTTCTTAAACGTGTTTCTGAAGAAGTTAAGGTTCCAGGTCATTCCGACGCCCGCATTAATTACGGGAAAGTACCTGTACTTGTCGAGGGTCCTGCCGTCATCTTCAGCGGACTGAATGTTGAATTGTCCGAAAACGTAAAACTTCGGAAGATAGTTCGCTTTATCAACGCCAAGCAGTTCGTTGTTTATGTTCCTGCTGATTTGCAATTGTCTAATGGAAACGTGATTGTTGGCAATCTTGTTTATGAGAACATCATCATTTCCGAAAACTTCGAGGCTGTCGTATTCAAGCAAGCCTTTCACGTCAATATCTTTTCCATCTTTCAGACCCATCGCGTTCTTCAGTGATTTTCTTCCGATAGTGAGATTATTCTCCGCTTCAAGCAAAGGAGGCCTGTTATTCTCCGCTGTCACCTTTGCCCTGAGAAAATCGAATTCGGTTGCCGCGCCGTTCCTGTACTTTTTTTCAACCACGTCAAAATTATCCAGAGAGTTCTGAAGAGCCTGTTTTCTGACGTTGTAAATCTCCTTCAGGAAAAGGACGTTATAGTATGCCTTCTTAACGTCCGCTACAACTTTCGCCTCTTCGAGCGCGACGTTTTCATTCTGCAGGTTTGAATAATATTCGGCGATCCGAATGCCCTGAAAAACGGGGGTACCGAGAACGGGAATCGGTTCGGAGACTTCGAGGGAGTTAATAACCTGATTGTCCGTTCCGATAGAGTATCTCTGTCCGAAAATATCGAAATACTGCTTTTTAAACGCCCTTATGTACTGTGATTTCAGGTCAAGAGTCGGGAGCAGGTTTTCGTTATAAACCTGAGAAACCTTTCTCTCGGCTTTCAGTCTGTCAAGTTTGGCGTTGACGAGGGATGAATTGTTTTTCTGAGCCGTTGATATCGCTTCCTGAAGGGAATACTCTTTCGTATTTCCGCTATCCTGCGCTGATAAAACCGGAACGAAAGCGGATAAAAGCAATATCAGGGCTGTTATTCTGATTCTCATAT
>CAZOQR010000100.1:0-10044 GCA_964581915.1 uncultured Ignavibacteriaceae bacterium
GAAGAATAGTAGAATGCGTTCCCAACATATCCGAAGGCAGAAATCAAAGCATAATAGATGCCTGCGCCGAAGCGGTGCGAAAAGTCAAAGGCGTTAAACTGCTCGACGTTGATCCGGGCAAATCTACGAATAGAACAGTGTTCACGTTTGTCGGCGACCCGGAATCCGTCGTCGAAGCCGCATTTCAGTTCTCGAAAACAGCATACGAACTCATAGATATGACGACGCATACCGGCGAGCATCCGAGAATGGGAGCCGTTGACGTGGTCCCGTTCGTACCGGTCGCGGGAGTAACAGTTGAAGAATGCATTGAGTGCGCGAAAAAATACGGTGAAAGAGTCGGCAAAGAACTTAATGTGCCGGTTTACCTGTACGAAGAAGCCTCGGCGAATCCTTCAAGAAAAATGCTAAAGCAAATAAGGGCGGGCGAATACGAAGGCATCAAGAATAAAATTTACAAGCCCGAATGGAAACCCGACTTCGGTCCTCAGGAATTCGTGCCTAAATCAGGAGCGACAGTTACAGGCGTAAGATTCTTTCTTATCGCTTACAACGTTAACATTCTCGGCACTAAAGAACAGGCGCATAGAATAGCCCTCAATATCCGTGAGCAGGGAAGGAGCGATAACGAGCCGGGAAGACTGAAAGCGGTGAAGGCTATCGGCTGGTATGTTGAGGAATATGACATGGCGCAGGTTTCAATCAATCTCGACAACTATAAAATCACGCCGCCTCACGTGGCTTTCGAAGAATGCGCTAAAGACGCGGCTGAACTTAATCTCGCGGCTTGCGGAAGCGAACTCGTCGGACTCATTCCGCTTGAAGCGATGCTGATGGCTGCCGATTATTACATGATAAAAGAGAATCTCTTCATACTCGATGAAAAGCAGAAAATCAGACTCGTTATCGAAAGAATGGGATTGTCTTCAATATCAAAGTTCATTCCGGAAAAAAGGATTATCGAATACATGATAGATGACGACAGGAATGAACCTCTCGCTTCGATGACTGTAAGAGATTTCGTCGAACTCGTAGGCGCAAGAACCTCGGCGCCGGGAGGAGGAAGCGTGTCAGCGCTCGCTGCTTCGCTCGGAGCAGGGCTCGGCGCGATGATGGGCTGGATGAGTTACGGAAGCAAGAAATTCGAACATCTCGATTCAAAAATGAGGAAGTTCATACCTCCTCTTCACTACGCGATGAAAGAACTGATCTCAATGATTGATGCCGATACGAACGCTTTTAATGATTATATGGTTGCGATGAGGCTTCCGAAGCACACGGATGAAGAAAAGAAAATAAGACACGGGAAAATGCAGGACGGTCTTAAAAAAGCCGTCGAAGTTCCGTTGAAAGTTATGAGAATCGCGGACTCCTGCTGGGAATGGATGATTGAAATGTCGAAATACGGCAACCTGTCGTCGGCAAGCGACCTCGAAGTCGGCGCGAAATGCCTCGAAACGGGAATCTGGGGAGCGTTTAAAAACGTGAAGATTAATCTTCCGCAAATCGAAGACGAAAATTATAAATCCGAGGTGATAAAGGAAGGCGAAGAAATACTGAAACGTTCGGAAAAAAATCTTAAGAAAATTTCAAATACGCTGGAAAAAAGATAGTTCTTCAATTACTAATTATTAATTATTAATTAGTAATAAGTAATTAATAGTTGAGACTTTAGATTTCAAGTTTGTTATAAGGGATGCCCTCAGCATCCCTTTCTTTTCTCCTTACTACTTCAGAATAATTATTAATAAGGACTTCTGCATATAATAGTTTTTCAGATGTCTCTAATTACTAATTGCTAAACGTTAACTGATTAGAGTGTAAAACTCCTTCGTATCAATCCTGTGGTGTCTTATAACGCCTGCCCTTACAAGGTTTACAAGCGTCCTGCTCGCTCGTCTTTCTGATATGTTGGCGAGTTTCCTGAATCCCTTTACCGTTATGTTGTCATTTTCCTCCAGATATCTGATAAGGATCTTGTCAAGTTCTCCGAATGAAATAATGAGAGGGGACGAATCAACGTTGGAATACTTGAGAATGTTTGCTGTTTCTTTCGACGCGATTACGGATTTGTCGTTGTATCTTACGTAAATCCGTGTCGAATCCTTATCATTCTCGTCAATAAGTTTGTGCGGTTTTTTTCTGCTTTCGCGTATCTCAATAACCACAACGTCCTTGCTTTTTATGGGAATGATTTCCGTCCTGTATTCGACTTCGGGCTCGCAGTAAAATTTTGCCGCGGTATCTATGAGGTCCAGTTCGCTCTTCTCGCTCTCCACGCCGACAATCTTCCTGTCGTCATCCACTCCGAATATAATGTATCCTCCCGACGTGTTCGCGAATGCTATCATTTCCTTTGCGATTTTTTGCGGCGAGGAGAACTTCCTCTTGAACTCTATTCGGGACCCTTCACCTTCCTCGATGAGTTTGTAAAGTTCAACGGTGTACATGATTGAAATTACTTCTTGTTCCTGATATAATCGAGGTAATCCTGCAGTATGATTTGCGCGGAGATTGAGTCTATGTTTCCCTTGTCTTGTCTTTTTTTCTTTGAGAGTCCCGAATTTGCAAGACTGTACTGCGCGAGACTGCTCGTAAGACGCTCGTCAAAAAAAATAGTTTCGCACGTAAGGTCCCTGACTGACAGGTATTTCTTCAGATCTTCCGCGAATTTTTCCACGTCTTCAGTAATGTGGGTTTTCTCCGAACTGAATTTTGTCGGATATCCGATTATTATTTTCGATATGTTTTCCGATTTGACAATCCCCGCGAGAGACTCCATCAGAGAAGCGTTGTTAGGCAAATAATCCCTCTGAAAAGCGTAAGACTTTGTTCCGTCGCTGACTGAAATCCCAACCCTCTTTAAGCCGTAATCTACGCCTAAGTATTTTGTCTCTCCGCTCAATCCGGGGATTACTCGTTAATGACTTCCTTGAGGAAATTCTTCAGTATTTTTCCGGGTTTAAAATGCATCTTCCTTCTTCCCGGCACGAATACAAATTCCCCTGTCTTGAGGTTTCTCGCTTTAGGTTTTGGCTTTGTTTTCTTGACCTCGAACACGCCGAATTCGCGTATCTCAATCCTGATTACCGGATCAGCGGACATTATCAACTCGCGAAGCGATTCAAACAACGAATCGACTATCAGTTTGCGCGTAACACGCTTCCCGATGAGTTTTTCCTCCATCTTTCTTTCCACATCCTTGCGGGTCAGAGTCATTATCCTCTGGGGTCTCGGTTTTTGGTTATTTTCATCCATTTGTTTCTCCTATAGATTTTGAAAACCGTTTATAGTATAAAAATAATGAATAAATTATTAATAATACTGATATATAGTAAAGATAACTGATTGTTATTTTTAAAAGTTCAGAATTATTGTCGTTTAGAACGCACAAAAGTATTATTATTCCTATACTTAATACGGCAATCTTGCCCGGATAGTTAGACATCAGCACCATTTTATTCCTTGATTTCAGGTACAAACCGAATGCGAGTATCAGTAAATCTCTGGCGACAACAACAATCACAAACCACGTCTCGATTCTGCCGTTCAGGAATAATACTATTACAACCGAAACTACGGCTATCTTATCCGCCAGCGGGTCGATTATCTTTCCGAGTTCAGAAACCTGATTTAATTTTCTTGCAAGGAACCCGTCAAGCAAATCTGATATGAACATCGATACTAAAATAATGATTACTGCCGTTTTATTCGTTCCCGCGGTAATAAGAAATATCAGCGGAATAACGAGCAGCATTCGAAGCAGCGACAACAAATTCGATATGTAGAAAAACTCTTTCCTCATCAACTAATTATTATAAAAACCGATACTTATTAAAGTTAATAAAATTTTTTAAAAATAAAACCATATTATTTAGATTTTTTAAATTGATAATACTGTTTAATTTATATTATGAACGTATATTTTGACAATGCGGCATCCACTAAACTTGATTCCCGCGTGCTTGAAGCGATGATGCCGTACTTCACCGATTATCACGGAAACCCTTCGTCGATACACAAAGAAGGCAAGTTGCTGAAGGTTCTCGTTGAGGAAGCGCGCGACTTAATCGCTTCGTTTCTCGGCGTGAAACCGAAAGAGGTTTTCTTCACGAGCGGCGGGACGGAAGCGAACAATTCCGCCATAAAAGGTCTGGCTTTTTCGAATAGGGAAAAATCGAAAAATCATATAATTACTTCGTCTGTCGAGCACCCCGCGGTGATAGATTCTTTCCTTTACCTGAAAAATTTCGGATACAGGGTCTCCTTCGCGGCTCCTGATAAATCCGGCATTATTCATCCCGATGAAATCGAGAGGCTCATTACTCCCGAAACGCTTCTCGTTTCAATAATGCACGCTAATAACGAACTCGGCTCGGTTAATGACGTTAAGGCTATCGGAGAAACCTGCAGGAATAAAGGCGTAAGGTTTCACAGTGATACGGTTCAAAGCGTTGGAAAAACAGAAGTAAAGCCGAAAGAACTCGGACTCGATTTCATGACTATGTCCGCGCATAAGTTTTACGGCCCGAAGGGCGTCGGTATCCTGTTTAAAGACGAGAATGTGAGAATCGATAAGTACATGCACGGCGGAGGTCAGGAGCGCGATATGCGCGGGGGAACGGAAAACGTACCCGGCATCGCGGGCCTGAGCAAGGCTGTTGAAATTCTTGATTCATCAATGAACGATGACATAGAGCATTATAAACGCTTAAATGCATCAGTCAGGAAAGAACTCATTGCGGCATTCGGAGGCGATGTAATTTTTAATTCTGACGAAAAAAATTTTCTGCCGAACATACTTAACGTTACTTTCAATCCCGACAGACTTAAAGTGCCCGCAGGGCTTCTGCCTGTCAAACTTGATTTATCGGGGATTTCAGTATCGGGCGGCTCCGCCTGCTCTTCGGGTTCATTGAAGCCTTCGAGAGTGCTGCTTGAAACAGGAATGGATGAGAGGCTTGCGCTTTCTTCTATAAGAATATCCGCAGGTCGGTTCAATAAAGATGAGGATGTAAACAGATTGATTGATGCATTGAAAAAAATTCTTAATGCTTGATTTTCGCTTTCGGTTTTAGCGGTATGAAGGTGCTGACAATTCCGTATAAAATGTAGCCGATTGTTATTGGAAAAATCGCGTAACCTCTGGTAACAATTATTAATATTCCGCCCGCGAGCAGCAGTGCGAAAAAGACAGGATTCGCTTTCAGTCCCTGCTTGTTGAATGACGGCAGCGCGGGGAAACGGAACTTGCTTACCATCATTATCGAAACAAATATCGTCAGTGAGAATATCATCACCTCGCTTACCTGCTTCGGGAAAACAATATTATGGTAAAACATTACGTACGAACATAACACAAGCGCCGACATCGGCACGGGTATGCCGTAAAAAATCTCCTTCGAATATCCGGTCAGACTTATGTTGAACCTTGCAAGCCTTATCGCCGAAAAAGCAAGAACCATTGATGAAACAAATATTCCGAGTTCATTGTAATCCTTAAAAAAGAAATTATAAATAAGGAACGACGGCGCGAAACCAAAAGAGACTACGTCCGACAAAGAATCAAGTTCAACTCCGAAATCGGACGACGTGTGGAGTATCCTCGCCACCATTCCGTCAAGAACGTCAAAAATAGCGGCGTAAAATATAAAGAATATTGCCTGATTGTATTCAGAATGCGAAGAATATATTACAGACATGAAGCCGCAGAACGCGTTCAGTATCGTGAATAGGCTCGGTATGAATTTCTTGGAAATTGTCATCTCAACTTCGCTATTTCGGTTACGCCTGCTGTAACTTTATCTTTCAGTTTAACCTTAATGTCGGTTCCCTGCGGGACAAGAATGTCGACCCTCGAGCCGAACTTAATCATTCCGAATTTTTCTCCCGCCTTCACGTTCGAATTCAGTTTCAGGTCGCATACAATCCTTCGCGCGACAAATCCCGCTATCTGTTTGAAAATTATTTTCTTTCCTTTCTTCGTCTCGATGCCGATTTCGCTTCTCTCGTTCCTGTCGGAAGATTTATTGTCGAATGCGACCACGTAATCTCCTTTGATGTAGTTGAAATATTTAAGCGTGCCGCTTGCCGGATAACAGTTCACGTGAACGTTAAGAGGGGATAAGAAAACGCTGACCTGAACAAGTTCTTCACAATTGAAAAAGTCAGGATACCCGTTCTTTACTTTCTCGATTAATACGACTTTGCCGTCAGCGGGCGAAATCACGGTATCAGGAGTAAGCCCCGCGGGCAGTTTGCGTTCCGGGTCCCTGAAAAAATAAAGCGTGAATACGAGTAAGAAAAGCGAAACGGAAAACAACAACAGTTTAAGCCAGGCGATGTTTACTATGAATGCCGCAGCGTCTATTGCCAGCGTAATGAATAAAACTTTTAATACTACGTCCTTGCCGTAATTTGTAACCTTAAACAATTCAGATTAACTTAATTTATGAAATCAGGACAAGCGTTTGTTTATTTCCTCATAAGCCTCCTCGACTCCGCCGAGGTCGAAGCGGAACCTGTCTTTGTCGAGTTTCTTGTTCGTTTCCGAATCCCAGAGCCTGCAGGTATCGGGAGAAATTTCGTCCGCGAGTATTATATTTCCGTCATCGTCTCTTCCGAATTCAAGTTTGAAGTCAACAAGTTTTAACTTCCTTTCGGAAAAGAATTTCAGCAGAAGTCCGTTTATTTTCAGCGTGAGTTCCCTGATGAAATTCATCTCGTCCGGTGTCGCGAGTTCAAGCGCGAATACGTGCTCTTCGGTGAACAGCGGGTCGCCCAGTTCGTCTGATTTGTAATAATACTCGACTATCGGCTGCTTCATAACGGTTCCTTCCTTGAACCCGTACCTTTTTACAAGACTTCCGGCCGCGATGTTCCTGCATACAACTTCGACCTGCACTATTTTTACTCTCTTCACGAGCATCTCCGTGTCTGAAAGTTTCTCGACGAAATGCGTCGGGATGCCGTTCTGCATTAAATACCTGAAAATTGCGGTTGATATGGAAGCGTTGAGAACACCCTTATTTCTGATTTGCTCTTTCTTGAGTCCGTTGAACGCTGTGGCGTCATCCTTGAATTCCTGAATATACATCCCGGGCTTATCCTGAATAGAGTATATTCTCTTTGCCTTGCCCTCGTATAGTAATTTTCTGTCCACTCTTTTTATTTTCAAATTACGCAATTTAAGATTAAAATTCTATTTGTAAAACTCGTGCCTGTTGTCGGTCTTTAGCAATCAAAAACAATAAATGAATTGTATCATAATGAAAAACCCGGGATATGTCCCGGGTTTTATGCAATGCTTGCTTCTTAGTCTTATTTCTGTTCGGGTTTCTCTTCGCTTTTCGGCGCTACGGTCTGCGGAGCCGCGGGTTCGTTTACCTGAACTTCATCTCCGATAATGTCTTCTATCCTGAAATCAATCTGTTCCGATTCGTAAGTCTTGGATCTTTCCTGTACTTCCTTCAACGTGAACTTGCGGGTCAGTTTGAATCTGCTTATATAAGCGTCAATCGCTTCCTGATCCTTGTCCTTGAAGTATTCAACGACGGAAAGAACGATTTTCTTGTTGCCCTTGTCGAATTCAATAACCTTCGCGTTTACCTTGTCTCCGGGTTTGAAGAGTTCGGAGAAATTCCTGACAGGCGCTACAGATAACTGCGACGCCGGGATGAATGAATCGACAACGTCCGGAAGTTCGACTATGATGCCTTTTTCAATCGGCTTCACGATCTTTACTTCCGTTTCGAGTCCGGGTCTGTACTTTGACTCAAGACCGTCCCACGGGTTTTCGAACAATTGCTTGTGACCGAGGGAGATTCTCTGATTCGCGACGTCTATTCCGAGAATAACAACTTCGATTATCTCTCCGAGTTTCACGAAATCGTTAACGTCGAGAATTTTCTTTGTCCACGAAAGGTCGGATATGTGAACGAGCCCGTCAACACCTTCTTCGAGTTCAACGAATATTCCGAAGTTCGTGATGTTGCAGACTTTGCCTTTCTGCTTTGTTCCGACCGGGAACTTGTCGAGAAGGCTCTGCCACGGGTTGGGCGTTAACTGCTTCATTCCGAGCGAGAGTTTGCGGTTCTCGAAATCAATGTTGAGTATCTGCGCGTCGACGAGTTGTCCCATCGTTACCATCTGGCTGGGGCTCGTTACGTGCTGCGTCCAGGACATTTCGCTGATGTGAATGAGTCCTTCGATGCCTTTTTCGATTTCAATGAACGCGCCGTAGTCGGTGAGGGATACGACCTTGCCCGATACCTTGTCGCCCACTTTGTATTTTTCCTGTATGTTATCCCACGGATGAGCCTGAAGTTGCTTCAGTCCGAGATATACTCTCTGTTTCTCTTCGTCAAATTCAATCACGTAAACATCTATCATCTGGTCGAGTTTAACTATGTCCGAAGGATGATTGATTCTTCCCCACGAAAGGTCTGTGATGTGAATCAATCCGTCAAGGCCGCCGAGGTCAACGAATACGCCGAAGTCCGTGATTGCCTTAACTGTCGCTTTCAGCGTCATTCCCTTCTTGATAGTCTTCAGAAGTTCTTCGCGCTGTCCCGCCATCGATTCTTCGATCAGCACCTTGTGCGATACGATTATGTTTTCAATCTGGTTGTTTATCTTGATAACCTTGAAGTCCATTACCTTGCCTACGTATTCATCGTAATCCCTGATGGGCTTCGTGTCAATCTGCGAGCCCGGAAGGAACGCCGTAAGACCGTTAAGGTCGACAACGAATCCGCCCTTGATTCTCCTGAGACATTTTCCTTTTACAACAGTGCTGTCTCTCTGCGCTTCGACAATCCTGTCCCACATCTTAATCGAGTCGGCTTTCTTCTTCGACAGAACGAGTTGTCCTTCCTTGTCCTCAATCTTCTCGAGGAAAATCTCGATTTCGTTTCCCACTTTGAGTTCTTCGGGATTCGAAAATTCGTTGATTGATACTCTTCCGTCTGACTTTGAACCGATGTCTATCAGCACGTCTTCACCGTGAATCGCAACGATTTTTCCTTTAACGAGTTCGTTCTCCTTAATTACGTTGAACGTTTTCTCGTAAAGTTTCAGCATGTTCTGAAATTCATCCTCGTTGTAATCGGTAGAGATGAATTTAGTGGAGATTTTTTCGTTTTCGTCTTTGGCTTGGGTGTCCGATTTCAGGTCGGTCTGGTGTTTTATATCTTGTGACATAATAAAATAATTCCGGCTGTGTTTTCTTCCGCGCCCTGCCGGCAGACATCGGAAGTTTAATTATTAAATCCCTTCCGCAAAAAGCGGAAGGCTTTGTTTTATTCTGTATCCGGATTGGTGATTAATCTGTAAAGATAACTCACCTGTTCTTCTATTATCATGTTCGTCGTGTCGACAATCACGGCGTCGTCCGCTTTCCTGAGCACGCTCGGATTTTTTCTCGTCTCGAGTTCGTCACGGAGTTTCAGTTCCTTTTCAATCTTGTCTTTCGAGAATCTCTGCCCGAGGTCAAGAAAGTCCTGATGCCTTCTCGCTATTCTCGCGCTCAGGTCGCTTATCAGGTAAAACTTGAAATCCGCTTCGGGAAAAACATTCACTCCCGTGTCCTTGCCTTCCATTAAAATGCCTCTGCTCTCTTCCTTAACCTTTTTCAGCCTGTCATAAGCCATGCGCCTCAAGGCGTTTATTCTGCTTATCTGACTTACCTTGTTCGTAATCTCAAGAGCCTTGAGTTCGGGAGTAATGTCTTTATTATTCAGAAGAACTTTATTTTCAATGAACTTTAAGTCGATCGCCGCCGCGGTCTTGCATATTGCGTTGAAATCGTTCGGCTTTATGTTATTCTTTAGCGCCGCATATGTTACTGCCCTGTAATAGGAACCGCTGTCGAAATACATAAGGTCGAGTTTCTCGGCAAGAATCTTCGACGTAATACTCTTTCCTGTTCCTGTCGGTCCGTCAATTGTTATAATCAAAGTATTCGTAGATTCCAAACTAATCCAATCTTTAAAAGAAAAACATAAAATATTCTCAAAATTTTCCAATAATTCAAGTTAAAAATAT
>CAZOQR010000101.1:0-10039 GCA_964581915.1 uncultured Ignavibacteriaceae bacterium
GGGTAATAGCGATGGGCGCGTGTACTTCGTCGGGAGGAATGTACCGCAGTTATTCTGTCGTGCAGGGAATCGACCAGTTCCTTCCCGTAGATATTTACGTAGCGGGATGCCCTCCGCGTCCCGATAACCTGCTTCACGCGCTGATTACGTTACAGGAGAAGATTGATAATAACGGTGAAACAAAAAAATAATTTATAATTTTCGTATTTTTAAGTTCCAATCTTTTTTTAAAAAAATTTCATTAAATAGTTTATTTCTTGGTTTTTTTTATTAAATTTAGGTAATCAATAAAACGAAAGGAGAAATATGAAAAAAGTAATATTTACAATTTTGGTTCTTTCTTTTATTCCTATCTTCAATTTGATTTCGCAGCCGGCATATTACACTGAAAGTTTTGAAAATTCAGATTCTATTAATTTGCCTGCCGGATGGTTGATTTACAACAATGCATCATTCCCAATCGATCCCTGGGCAAATTGGACAATCAGGGATTCTGGCAGCGCTATACCGAATATCACATTTTCTCCCGGAAGAGGAGCAAAGTCTTATGACGGTCATAAATCCATAATGGTATCCTGGGGCGCATCAATTGATACAAATACAAACGCTTCGACAATATCGGACGCTTTCCTTGTTACTAAGTTATTTACTAATATTCCTTCGGATGCCAAAATTTCCTTCTGGGCTTGCGGAGGCAGTACTTCTTATGCTGACAGTTTATCCATATGGGTTAATATGATTGACTCTTTGCCGGGGAATTTCGCTTTCAGGCTCGGTTCTATAGCATGGCCTCAGGGTTCTGTATATGGAAACTATACGCATTACCAGTACGACCTGTCTTTCTTTGCGGGCATGGATATTCGTGTCGCTTTCAGGTATAACATGGATTGCGCTTTTGACGGATTTGTAGTTTTCGTTGATAAGGTGCAGATGCTCGGTACGGTCGGAATAAGCCAGATAGGAACAAACCTTCCGAAGAGTTATGCTCTTCAGCAGAATTATCCGAATCCTTTTAATCCTGTGACGAAAATAAAATTCGATATTCCAAGAAATACTACTGCCCGTCTTGAGGTTTACAACAATCTCGGACAACTCGTGAAATTGCTTCACGAAGGTTACACAAAAGCGGGATATTATGAAACGCAGTTCGACGGCAGCGGGCTTTCAAGCGGAATGTACTATTACAGGCTTACTACTCCCGAATACGTGCAGACAAAGAAAATGATTCTTGTGAAATAATCTCAATGTCTTATTTTGAAGGCGGGCAAATGCCCGCTTTTTTTATTTGAGGCTGCAGGATTTCTTTACATTCATACAAGACAAGACGTCGTTGAAATATGTTTTTTACCGTTTTTTTGAAATTGAATTTACTGACGTGAATTTGTATCTTCTTTTCCTGATAACTTCCAGCCTTGCTCAAATGGCGGAACTGGTAGACGCGCTGCATTCAGGGTGCAGTCCATGTACTTGGGTGGGGGTTCGAGTCCCCCTTTGAGCACAAAAAAATAAATATGAGAGAAATTGGAAAAAATCTGGAAGTTAAAAAATTTATTCCCGGAAAACGGGGGGGATGGGTACGTCCGATTTGATACTTTTATCAAAGATGTACAAGGCCTCAAGGGCAGAATCAAAATTCCCGATTCTGTAGCAAAACTCCTCTACATGAGAGGAGTCACCGATTACTCAAAAGTAATCAGATTCTTTAAACCCACACTGGACAAACTGCACGACCCGATGCTTATGAAAGGCTGCGCCGAAGCAACCGAAAGGGTTCTTGATGCAATAAGCAGGAAAGAAAAAGTAATGATTCTCGGAGACTACGACGTTGACGGCATTATCGGCGCGTCGATGTTCTCGCTTTTCCTTAAGCATTTCGGAGTCGAGGTTTCGGTTTTCATTCCCAACAGAATCAGCCAGGAATACGGTCTGTCAAAGAGCGCTATCGACGAGGCGAAGGACGACAACATCAAACTTCTCGTCGCGATAGACTGCGGAATTACGGCGATTAATACGGTTGACTATTCGAACGAGAAGGGGATTGACGTTATAGTATGCGACCATCACCAGCCGCCCGAAATTCTTCCGAATGCGTTCGCGATAATGGACCCGATACAGCCGGGCTGCGATTATCCTTACAAGCATCTTTGCGGCACTGGAGTCGCCTTCAAACTAATTCAGTCCGTATGCGGAAAACTCGGCGACGAAAAGTTCGCTTTCACGCTTCTTGATTTCGTTGCTATAGCGACTTCTTCGGACATCGTTCCGATAACCGACGAGAACAGGATTCTCGTGAACGAAGGTTTCAATAAAATTAACACGAGCCCGCGTCCTTCAATAAAGGCCCTCATTGAAAAAATCGGACTAAAGGAAAACAGGGTTAACACGACGAACATAGTCTTTTCTCTCGCTCCGAGAATAAACGCGGTCGGAAGGCTCGGCGACGCCGACAGGGCGGTCAATCTGCTCATCAGCGACGACCTGAAGGAACTCGACGACCTTGTTAACATCCTCGATGTCGAGAACGCGAACAGAAGGGAAATTGACAAGAACATAACTGAAAAGGCGTTCCGCCTTTATAAGGACACTTACGGAGACAGTGACGAATACTCGATAGTTCTTCACAACGCGGACTGGCATCCCGGAGTTATCAGCATAGTCGCGGCGAGGATGGTCGAAAGATACAACCGCCCGACAATAGTTCTGACGACAATAAAGGGAACTGCTAAAGGAAGCGCGAGAAGCATTAACGGATTCAACGTTTACGAAGCGCTCAAGAACTGCGAAGACCTTCTCGTGCAGTACGGCGGGCACTGCCACGCGGCAGGGCTTGAAATCGAAGTTGACAAGATTGACGAATTCAGGCGGAGATTCGACGAGATAGCGAAGAAAGAACTCATAAGCGAAGACCTGAAACCCGAAATCGACGTTGACCTCGAGATAAATTTCGAAGACATCAATCCGACATTCATCAAGATTATTTCATTCTTCGAGCCTTTCGGTCCCGGAAATCCGCAGCCGATTTTCCTTACGAAGAACGTGAAGATTGTTGACGACGTGAAATTCACGAAAGTCGAATCACACGTGTTCAAGGTAAGCGACGGCATTTCGGACAAGACCTGGAACGCGGTTTTCTATAATTCGAAAGACCGTCTCGACAGCATATCAAGGGATTCCGTGTGCGACATCTGCTACACGATTGACAAGAACCAGAAGAACGGTTACACTAAATTGATAATAAAAGACATCAGAATTCATTAAACATTATTAAAATTTAAATTAATTTTTTATGTCCGGACATTCTAAATGGGCGACTATCAAGAGAAAAAAAGCCGCTACCGACGCGGCGAGGGGTAAAGTCTTCACGAAGATTATAAAGGAAATCACGATTGCCGCGCGCGACGGAGGCGGCGACCCCGCGGGAAACCCGCGCCTCAGGCTTGCAATACAATCGGCTAAAGCAAGCAACATGCCTCAGGACAACATAACACGCGCAATCAAGAAAGGCACAGGAGAACTCGAAGGCGTCAGGTACGAGGAAATCAACTACGAAGCGTACGCGCCGCACGGCATAGCCTGCATAATACAGTGCGTGACGGACAACCGAAACAGGACCGTTGCCGAACTAAGGCATCTTATCTCAAAGCACAACGGAAATCTCGGCGAAGCGGGCTCGGTAGCGTGGATGTTCGAAAGAAAAGGCGTCGTGACAGTCGAAAAAGGAAAACACTCCGAGGACGAAGTGATGGAAATAATTCTCGACGCGGGAGCGGACGACCTTAAGACCGAGGAGGAATTTTTCGAAATCATTTCTACCGTTGAAAATCTTGAAAAGGTAAGGAAGGCGATGGAGGAAAAGAATTTCAAGATAGAAAGCGCGGGAATGCAGTACATCGCGAAAGACCTCGTGGCGCTCGACGAGCACGGCGCGGCGGACGTGATGAAATTTCTCGAGTTTGTAGATGAGAACGACGACGTACAGAACATTTACACTAACGGCGACTTTTAAGAAATGAGAATCATCGGTATAGACCCCGGCTCGGTTGTAACGGGTCTGGGAATAATCGAAGTCGTGAACGGGACTTTCAAAGTCCTTACATACGACGCATTGAAGATGAGTTCGAAGCAGCCGATACCGGCGAGGCTCAAGAAGATTTACGATTTTTGCACATCAAGAATCGAAAAGTACAGACCCGATGAACTCTCCGTCGAAACCGCTTTCTTCGGAAAGAACATACAATCCACATTGAAACTCGGACAGGTGCGGGGCGCGGTGATGATAGCGGCTCTAAACCGCGGGCTCGGTGTTTTCGAATACTCGCCGAGGGAAGTGAAGAAATCCGTCACGGGGAGCGGCTCCGCCTCGAAACCGACGGTGCAGACATTCATTAAAAATATTCTTTCGGTGAAGGAAGACAAAATGCTGAGCGACTCGTCCGACGCGCTCGCAATCGCGCTCTGCCATTACTTCAGCGGCGGCGAAAAGATTCCGAAAGGGAAATCAGGCGGCAGCCGTCAGGACTGGAAACAGTATATCGAAAAAAATCCCGATAAAATTCTCAGGAGAAAAAAATGATTTCACTCTTAAAAGGAACACTCGTATCGAAGTCGGGGAACGAGATTATTCTCGACGTTAACGGAGTGGGCTTTTCGGTTCACGTTTCCGGAAAGGTAAGAGAAAATTTGCCGGAAACAGGAGAGACATTTTCCGTCATCACTTTTCTCGACGTCAAGGAAAATTCCCTTATGCTTTTCGGGTTTCACGACGAGAGGGAGAGGGAAATGTTCAGGATGCTGATTTCCGTAAGCGGCATCAGCGCGAGAACTGCGCACACGATACTCACGCACGCGTCATTCGAGGACATACTCGGACTGATTACGAACAGGACTTTTTCGGGAATCAAGATACCGGGAATCGGACCGAAGAAAATCGAAATGATATCGCTCGCGCTTAAAGACAAGGTGTTCAAAATAAACGCGGACGCGGGAAGCATAATGGAATCCGCCGCCGCGCTGCGCGATACGGACGTACCGCGTCTCGAAGCGCTAACCGCCCTTATGAACCTCGGTTACCAGCGCGCCGACGCGGAAAAGATTATAAGGGAAGTTCTGAAAACTAATTCCGGCGAGAATCTGAACACTGAAGAATTAATCAAGAAATCTTTAAACTACATATCAAGAGCATAAAATGGATAACGACAAGCCCGCTGATTTTTTCGGAAGGGTAAGACCCCTGATAAAAGCGCACCCGTGGCACGGAGTGTATATAGGAAAGAACGCGCCTGAAATAGTGGCGACTTACATAGAAATAGTTCCGACTGATACCCTCAAGTTTGAACTCGACAAACAGTCGGGATACTTGAAGATTGACAGACCGCAGTTGTACTCTAACGTCTGCCCGACTCCTTACGGTCTCATACCGCAGACGTACTGCGGGAGCCGCGTCGCGGAGTACTGCTGTCTGAAATCGAACCGCAAGGGAATAAAGGGCGACGGCGACCCGCTCGACATCTGCGTTCTCACGGAAAAGGTGATAACGCATAACGACATAATCCTGAACGCCGTTCCGATTGGCGGACTGCGGATGATAGACGGCGAGGAAGCCGACGACAAGATAATCGCCGTTATGCACAAGGACAACGTGTTCGGCGGATGGGACGACATCTCAGACTGTCCGACATCATTAATAGAAAGAATAAAGCATTACTTCCTCACTTACAAGGAAGCGCCCGGCGCAGAAAAGCGCATCTGCGAAATCACGCACGTGTACGGCAGGGAGGAAGCATACGAAGTAATCCGCCGAAGCCGGCAGGACTACCTCGACCTATACCCCGACCTGAACGACTTGCTGATGATGAATAACGGGGGGTAATAAGAGTAGTAATAATCGAATATGCTTATTCCATAGGTTTTCTCTCGTTACGAAGCCACGGTTTCGTGACGCAAATTATCTCCACAATCTCGGAGGTCAATGATTTTTCTTTCGTCACACACTTTCAAATCCGTATCGTATCGCTTCTTTAAGCGCATCGATGTCTATGTCTTTCAGTGACTTGAACTTAATGCAGTACCCGGTTACGCTTGCCTTGCCGATTTTCTTCCCGTACGTTTTTGAAAGGTACGCCTTGTCGTCTATTCCCATTATGTACACGGAGATTCCGGTTGTGTTCGCGCTGATGCCGATTCGGTAAAATTCTTTGCTCTTACCGCCGGCGGTTTTAATTGTCCGATGCCCGTATCCTATGTTGGGATTTGAAACAACTTTGCCTTTATCATCCTTGCCGTCAAGAAACCATAACTTGCATTCAGGCTCTATTCCCTGAATGACGCGGTGCAGTTCCAGCATTTCGCCGCGCTTCGGTTCAGGCTGACTGTCTATGTATTCTTTTATTTGGAATTTTATGTTCATATATTATTATAGATTTTTCTTCCCGATTTCTTCCGCCAGTCCGATAAGAATTCCTTCGACTCCGCGGATGTAGCACAGGCGGTATGAGTTCTCGTACTGAACAATTTCGCCGACGAGTTGAGCGCCTTTATTACAGAGCCTTGATACCATTTCATCTATATCTTCAACGGCGAACATTACGCGCAGATATCCGAGAGCGTTTACAGAGGCTGTCCTGTGGTCGGAAACGACAGGCGGAGCAAGGAATTTTGAAAATTCAATCCTGCTGTGTCCGTCCGGCGTAACCATCATCGCTATCTCTACACGCTGCGAACCCAGCCCTGTAACGCGGCCTGCCCATTCCCCTTCAATCACGGCGCGCCCTTCAAGTATCAAGCCAATCTCCGTGAAAAACGATACGGCGTCATCGAGGGATTCAACCACAATGCTTACATTGTCCATTCTCAGTAGTTTGTCTTTAGACATTGTCTTATTCTTTATTAAGTTGTTAATCGTTGCTACATTGTTATTTCCCGTCCACCGTATAATTCAGTTCAGTTACACCGCAATTAAATTTCCGTGTGGACAACAAGTTCAGATTTACTTTTTCCTGAACGTTCTTAAACAGCGGAATTCCCCGGCCGAGAATAACCGGGTTTACGAAAAGCCAGTAACCGTCGATTAAATTCAGTTGAATAAGCGAATGTGTCGCTCCCGGGCTTCCAAAAAGCAGTATTTCTTTTCCTGCCTGCTGTTTTATATCTTTTATTCTTTTAGGAAGATTATCACTGATAATTTTTGTGTTTGTCAATTCAGCGTCATTCATCGTATTTGATAAAACAATTTTGTGAACATTCTTATACCACTTTGAATGTTCGATGTCGTGTTTAGTCGCTGTCGTTTTGTCTGCGGCTGTCGGCCAGTAATCTTCCATCATCTGAAAGGTTACACGTCCGTATAGAGCAGTATCGCCTTCGTTTATCCGCTTACCGATGTAATCGAACATTTCTTCATCGAACTTAATCCAGTCCATTTCTCCGTTCGGTCCCGCAACAAAACCGTCAAGAGATACGTGCATAAACGAAATTATTTTTCTCATATTATTTTATTTTATTTTATATTTGTTCCTTCTTCTAAATGTTTTTAGCCTGTCCGCCTGCTCAATTTGGCGGGCGTCTTCAGCCGTAGAAAATTTATCTCAGTGCTCCCTGCGTCTTAGTTGAAAATAAATAATGTCACTCTCCAATCGTTCCCGTTCTCACATCCCCGCCGCGTTTGTAATTCGCGAAGATTACTCCCGACGGCGTGACCTCCATTTCCGTTAATTCAAATGCAGCAGGTATCGCGCCTTTATCAAATAGTTTTTTCCCATTACCGAGTATCACCGGAAATATCTTCAGCCAGAGTTCGTCCGCTAAATCGTTTTTGAGAAGCGTCTGAATCATTTCTCCGCTGCCGTGTACCTGAATGTCGGCGCCTACCGAGTTTTTCAGTTCTTTTATGTCGGCGGGGCTTTTTAGTATGACAGAATTATTCCAGTTAGTCTTTTTCAGTGATTTCGAAAGTACATATTTTGTTACGTCGTTTATTCCCGGCCAGTAGTCGCTGTGCGAAGGCCAGTACGAAGCGAAAATATCATAAGTTTTTCTGCCCAGAAGAAGATCGGCGGGTTTCATTTGTTTTCCCATTATCTTACCGCTTGCTTCGTCAAAATACGGTGTTACCCAGCCGCCGTACTTGAATCCGCCTTCTTTGTCTTCTTCGGGTCCTCCCGGCGCCTGCATTACTCCGTCAAGAGTAATAAAAGATAATACAATTATTTTTCTCATTTTATTTTGTCTCACTTATTAAATATTATTTTAAAAAATCTTCTGCATTACAGGCTCATAAAAAAGAGTTATTGCGCCTGAGTCTAATGTTTTTGTTTTTATTAGTTTAAGATTAATTCTATCGTTAATGTTCTTAAATAATACTAAGCCTTTTCCCAAAATTATCGGATGCACGCAAAGTTGGTATTCATCGATTAAGCCAAGTTGCGCTAAGGTTACAATTAGGCCCGGGCTGCCGGCAAAAATGTTATTGCCCGCTTGCATTTTGAGTTTTAAAATGTCTTCTTTTATGACTTCGTTTTTCAATTTTGTATTTTTCCATTCTACGCTTCGAAGCGTGCGGGAAAAAACAATTTTTGGAATGTTGTCGATTAATACGGCGAATTCGTCAATCGGCTTATTGCCTGTGGGATGTTTTGCGACAGACGGCCAGTAACTTTCCATCAGTTGATATGTTATTCTTCCGAATAAAAGCGCGCCCGCGCTGCTTAAAAGTTCGTTGTAATGCTGATGCAATTCGTCATCCGCGATTACTGCCGTGTGGTCGCAAAACCCGTCAAGCGTCATGTTGATTGATGCAATCAGTTTTCTCATAGTTCTTTTATTGTAAATCTTTTTAATTTCTTTGGAAGCATCGATTCAGTTATGTTTTCCAATCGTCATTTTGTAAGCCAATACGGAGTCCGGAAGCGGCGTGAGAGCGCGTGATAAAACATTGTAAGTCCCGTTTTGCGAAAGTTCGTCAGCGGCTTTTTTAATAAGCGCCAGTGTCGCTTTCATAAGGCTAGAACCGAGGCTTAACCGAGCGACGCCTAAATCCTGAAGTTCGCTTACCGGCGGCGGCAATCCCGCTCCGGTCGACGGGTTGGCGAGTATATTTACAGGCGCATTGATTTCCCTGACGAGCGTCGCGATTGTTTCTTTATCCCAAACGGGCTGAACAAAAATGCAGTCCGCTCCCGCCTCGCGGTATTTGTTTCCGCGTTTTATCGACTCGTTTAATTTTTCCCGCGGCGAGCCTGTTGAAGTGTAGAATGAATCGGTCCTCGCGTTGATTACAAGATGAAAGCCGAGAGAATCCGATAATTCGCGTATTGCGGAAATTCTTTCGCAGAATTCCGTCTCGTCGATTAATTCGGGACTTAAATCAATGCTGTCTTCGATGTTTATTCCTGCAACTCCAGCGTCAATAATGTCTTTTACCGACTCGATTATTTCTTTTGTATTATTTCCGTAACCTGCTTCTATATCTGCCGTTACCGGAACCTGCACAGCGTTTACGATTCCCTGAATTACTCCGAGCATTTCCTGAAATTGCATTACCTGACAATCGGGATAGCCTAACGACGCGGCAACACCCATGCTCGTTGTCGCGACTGCTTTATAGCCGCAGGCTTCGATTAACCTGGAACTGCCAATGTCCCAGGAATTTAATAGAACCAGTATCTCTTTGTCGTGATGATATTTCAGGAATCTTTCGGCTTTTTCTTTTTGTGTGTTTGTATTCATTTTGTTGTTTTCTCCCTTTGATATTAAAACACAAATATTCTTGAAAAATTCACGAGGGGAAGGCGGGCAGGTTTCGCCTGCGTGTCAGGTAAATATCCCGGGTTCCCGGGACAGGCCTGACGCCACACCAATAATTTAAAGTGTAAAGTTGAAAGTGCAAAATTGCAGTGTAAAGTTTAAAATTGCACAGAGGGGTGTCCGGCAGAATTTTCGTCCTGACGGCTTTCCCGTTCTCCTTCCCAAGGTCTTCCTTGGGAAGGGCAAACCGAAAACGCCTTCCCAAACCGAAAACGCCTTCCCAAACCGAAAACGCCTT
>CAZOQR010000102.1:0-2054 GCA_964581915.1 uncultured Ignavibacteriaceae bacterium
ACAGGCATGTCGTGGAAGTTATGAGAGACGCCGGAGCGGATAACATCACGTGGATGTATCACGTTAACGCCGTTTCGGAGCCGAAAACTTCCTGGAACACTATGAAAGCGTATTATCCGGGCGATGATTACATAGACTGGATCGGGATGAGCGTTTACGGCTCGCAGAAACCGGGATGGACCTGGGAAAAATTTCTTGACGTGTTTCAGACAGCGTACTGGGAAATGGAAAAAGTGTCTCTGAAAAAGCCCCTCGCCATCGCCGAGTTCGGCGTCGTGGAAGACCCGATGGGAGGAAGCAAAGCCGATTGGATTACCGACGCGTTCACCGCAGTGTTGAGCGGACTCTACCCGCGCATCAAAGCGGTTTCTTACTGGCATTCTTCCTTTGACAATGAAGACGGCAGCATATCAAACATGAGAGTTGATTCTTCACCCGAGGTGCTTAAGGCATACAGAAACTTTATTAATTCCGATATCTTTAAAACGACTGTAAGAATTTCGTTTTCTAAATAACCAAAAATTGTTTATATTAATTTAAGCGCGTTTAAACAAAAGGAGCCGTTATGGAAAATCTGGATAAGGAAAAACTCGTTACCGTTTTTAAAAGCGGTCACGAAGGATTGATTGCCCTCGCTAAGTCAATACTTGACGAAGCGGGAATTGAATATCTCGTGAAGAATGAAGGCGTTCAGGACCTCGTCGGGCTCGGAGTGGTGGGAACGGGATTCAATCCTCTGACAGGACCGATGTGCATTCAGGTTCTGCCGGAAAACGAAGAGATGGCAAACGAACTGCTCAAAGGCGTGGAAGAAAGCACCGAACTTAATGAAGATGGGGACGAATCCGATAAATAATAATGAACAAACATAAAATCGGAATTGTCGGCGGAGGCGCAGCAGGTTTCTTTGCCGCGATTAATATTGCCGAAAAAAACAGTCCGGCCGAAATTACAATACTTGAAAAATCCCCGCGTCTGCTTTCGAAAGTCAGAATATCGGGCGGCGGTAGATGCAACGTAACAAATGCAGTGTCAAACCCGCGGGAATTCACGCTGTACTATCCCCGCGGCGCTAAAGAACTTATTTCCGTTTTCTCGAGGTTCGGTTCTCCGCAAACCATTGACTGGTTTGAAACACGAGGCGTTAAGTTGAAAACTGAATGCGACGGAAGAGTCTTTCCCGTTACCGATAATTCAGAGACAATCACTGACCTGTTCCTGTCTCTGTCCAAAAAGCACGGCGTCAGAATTGTTACGGGGTTTGATGCGAACGAGATTGTGCGGCTTGATTCCGGAAAATTTATGGTTTACGACAGAAAAAAAATAGCGTATTCCTTCGACAAAGTGTTGTATTGCCCGGGCGGGTTTTCAGGTTCCGCGTTATTCGACTGTATTAGAAAACTCGGTCACGGTATTGTCGAGCCTGTTCCGTCGCTCTTTTCTTTTGTCTGCAGGAACGATGCGATTAAAGGACTTCAGGGTGTGTCTGTTCCCGCAGCGGCGCTTAAAATCTCAGGAACAAAATATTCCTCGTCGGGAAGCCTTCTTATTACGCACAACGGCTTCAGCGGACCTGCCGCGCTTAAACTGTCCGCGTTCGCGGCGCGCGAACTTCACTCGAAAGGATACAAATTCAAACTCGAAATAACCTGGCTTCAAAACGCTGACATCGCTGATTCTTTCAAAGAAAAATCACCGGATAAAAAAGTCCTGAACGCGCGTCCGGACGGCATTCCCGCGCGCCTGTGGGATATGCTCCTCAAACAGTCGGGTATAAATACAGAAAAAAAATGGCGGGACGTTTCAAACAGCGAATTGATAAAATTAAAACGGACGCTGACAAATACCGTCTTTGATATAAGCGGGAAGAATACAAACAAAGAAGAATTCGTTACCGCGGGCGGAATTAATCTCAAAGACGTTGATTTCAGAACAATGGAAAGCAAGATTTGCAAAAACCTTTTCTTTGCCGGCGAGGTTCTTGATATCGACGGCGTTACAGGGGGCTTTAATTTTCAAAGCGCCTGGAGCACCGCTTACATCGCCGCTTCTAA
>CAZOQR010000102.1:2154-9888 GCA_964581915.1 uncultured Ignavibacteriaceae bacterium
GTGGCTTCTCCGTGTACCTCTGTGTTGCTAATCCGCTCTTACTGTGTTCTGTCAAAATAAAAGTGGGGAAGGAAATGAATACAAAGACTTGTTTGTAGTTAGTAAATTTGAAAAACAATTATTTCTATGATAATATTAGTTGATATGGACGACGTTCTCGCCGACTTTGACGGCGGCTTTCTCGCGGAATGGCGGAAACGCTATCCCAACGCGTTCTACATACCTCTTGAAGAGCGAAAAGAATTTTACATGCGCGACGAATATCCTGAAGAACTTCTGCCCTCTATGACGGAACTGTTCACTGAAAAAAGTTTTGTTTCGTCCCTTCCCGAAATTCCCGGCGGAGTAAACGCCGTCAGAAAAATGAAGGAAAAAGGACATGAAGTGTTCATCTGCACGAGTCCGATGCGGCAGTATTCGAACTGCGTCGCGGAAAAATACGAATGGGTCGAAAAGCACCTCGGCTTCGACTGGACAATGAGGCTCATCCTCTCGCGCGACAAAACTCTGATTGGCGGCGATTTTCTTATCGACGACAAGCCTGAAGTAACGGGAATAAGAAAGCCGGCCTGGGAGCACGTGATTTTCGACAAGAATTACAACAGAAGAATTGTCAACGGCAAAAGAATTACGTGGAATAATTGGGAAGAGGTTTTATCTTTGTAATTTTTTAAAGCATTAATAAAATGGATTTGAAATATGCTCCGCGCATAGCGGAAGAACTGAAACTGAAACTGCATCAGGTTGAAAACACGGCAAAACTACTGATGGAAGACGCCACCGTGCCGTTTATTGCGAGATACAGAAAAGAACTTACGGGAAGCCTTGATGAGGTGGACATAACAGCCATCCGCGACAGGATGATACAACTTGAAGAACTCGACAAACGCCGCGAGGCTATACTCAAGTCTCTTGCCGAACGCGAACTACTCACGGAAGAACTTAAAGGAAGAATCGACGCCGCGGAAACAATGACTGAACTTGAGGACATATACCTTCCTTACAAGCCGAAGAAACGCACGCGCGCTACAATCGCTAAAGAAAAAGGTCTCGAACCTTTCGCGTTTATGCTTTTCGGACAGAATGATTTTGACGTTGCCGCCGAAGCGGCTGTTTTCATCGACGAAGAAAAAGGAGTGAAAGATGTTGATGAAGCGCTTGCGGGCGCGCGCGACATAATCGCGGAATGGGTTTCCGAAGACCAGACAGCGCGCGAAAAAATCAGAGCGCTGTTCGAATCGAAAGCGGTCATATTCTCGAAAGTGGCAAAAGGGAAAGATGAAGCAGGCGTCAAGTACAGGGATTATTTCGATTGGAAGGAACAGGGTTTCTCCGCGCCTTCGCATAGAATACTCGCAATGTTCAGAGGCGAAAAAGAAAATTTTCTTAAAATTGATGTGATGCCCGAAGAGGAAGAAGCGATATCAATGCTTAAAAATAATTTTCTTAAAAATGATAACGAAGCAGGCGCGCAGGTAAAACTTGCAATCACCGACAGTTATAAAAGACTTCTCTCGCTTTCAATGGAATCGGAATACAGGGCGGCGCTGAAAGCGAAGGCCGACCTCGAAGCGATTAAGGTATTCGCGGAGAATCTTCATCAATTGCTTATGGCGGCGCCGCTCGGGGAAAAATCCGTGATGGCGTTCGACCCCGGCTTCAGGACCGGATGCAAGGTCGTTATACTAAACAGACAGGGCAAACTTCTTCATAACGATACCGTCTATCCCCACACTGGCGAAGGAAAAGCCGCCGAAGCGGCAAAAAAAGTTCTTGAACTTCTCAAAGCATTCGGAAGCGAAGTGATTGCCGTAGGAAACGGTACAGCGGGACGCGAGACGGAAGACTTCGTGAAAAAACTTCTCGAAAATCAGACCGAAGAAAAACTTAAAAAGATTCCTGTCATTATGGTTAATGAAAGCGGCGCGTCGATATATTCCGCTTCGGATGCGGCTCGTGAGGAATTTCCCGATTATGACGTTACAGTCAGAGGCAGCGTCTCAATCGGAAGGCGCCTTATGGACCCGCTCGCGGAACTCGTGAAGATTGACCCGAAATCAATCGGAGTCGGTCAGTATCAGCACGACGTGAATCAAACGCACCTGAAACAGAAACTCGACGACGTGGTTATAAGTTGCGTAAATAAAGTAGGCGTTGAAGTTAACACCGCGAGCAAGCAACTTTTAACGTATGTGTCTGGACTCGGCCCTAAACTCGCATCCGCCATAGTCGCGTACAGGGACAGCAACGGTCCTTTCTCTTCGAGGGATGAACTTAAAAAAATTCCGCGCCTCGGCGGTAAAGCGTTTGAACAGGCGGCGGGATTTCTCAGAATCAGGAACGGCAGGAACCCGCTCGACTCAAGCGCCGTCCATCCCGAAAGTTACCACGTTGTTGAAAAAATGGCTGAAGACGTCGGCTGCTCCGTTTCCGATTTAATGATTAATCCCTTGTATCAGGAGAAAATCAAAATAGAAAAATACGTTGACGAAAAAATCGGACTCCCTACGCTCGAAGATATAAGAAGCGAACTGAAAAAACCGGGACGCGACCCGAGGGAAAAATTCGAAGCGTTCGAGTTCGCTAAGGGAATTGATAAAATCGACGACCTCGCGAAAGGAATGAAATTGCCTGGCATCGTGACAAACATCACTAACTTCGGCGCGTTCGTGGATATCGGCGTTCATCAGGACGGTCTTGTCCACATTAGCGAACTCGCGGACGGCTTCGTGAGCAATCCCGCGGATGTACTGAAAGTCCATCAGAAAGTCACCGTAAGGGTCGTTGATGTTGACGCCGCCAGAAAAAGAATATCACTCTCGATGAGGCTCGGGGAAAACGTGAAGACACACGGTAAAAAAGTTAAAAAAAATACAAAAGAAGACCTCGACGCTAAGTTGAAAATGCTCGTGGATAAGTTCGGGAAGAAGTAAATAATATAAAGTAAGTTTTTGTGGCGTCAGGCCATCACGATGGCGCCTCTTTCGTGGCGTCAGGTATTCACCTGACGCGCTGCCGCAGGCAGCACATAAGAAACGTATGAACCCTCATTTTTCGTGGCGTCAGGCCATCACGATGGCGCCTCTTTCGTGGCGTCAGGTATTCACCTGACGCGCTGCCGCAGGCAGCACATAAGAAACGTATGAACCCTCATTCAACCGCCCTCGTTACAATTTTATCTCATTCCCGATCTCCGGCTTTGGAATGAGGATTAAAACCTCGCAGCGTCAAACTAACTCTCAACGCTTCAAAAACTTTTTCACGCTATACCTCAAAAGTTACGCGTCAAAACAAAACCGAAAAAAAAGTTTTAATGACAAAAACTTGTTGACTATTAAAGTTATAATGTTATATTTCGTGAAATTTAAAACAGAAAAAATATTTTTTCTTGAGAGTAGCCCTGACATACAACGTGAAACACGATAACGGAGAAAATCCGGGCGGGAAAGTATCCGAAAACGCGGCTAAGTACATAAACCGCGAACTCGTCGAGAACTATCCCGAAAGGATTGACGACACTTACGCGGAATGGGATTCGATGGAAACCATTAACGCCGTGAAAGCCGCTCTGGAAACGGGTAAACATGAAGTTGAACTTGTCGAGGCAGACGATGAATCGTACTTCAGGCTTAAAGAACTCAGACCTGATTTCGTGTTCAACGTAGCGGAAGGCTTCCGCGGCGCCTCAAGAGAATCACAGATACCTTCAATGCTCGAAATGCTGAACATACCATTCACGGGAAGCGATTCGATTACAATCGGTATCTGCCACGACAAATCACGCTGCAAGGAAATACTGTCTTACTACAACATACCTAACTCAAAATTCTTCATAACGGACCGTCCGGTTTTAAACGGTTCTGATTTGAGTTTCCCGAAATTTGTTAAACCGCTGCACGAAGGCTCTTCAAAAGGCATTTATAATTCTTCTGTCGCTTACAGCAGAGATGAACTTAACGGCGAAATAGAAAGAATAAAATCGTGCTACGGTCAGCCGGCTATAGTGGAGGAGTTTGTTCCCGGCAAAGAGTTTACGGTCGCAATGCTCGGAAACGGCGATGACGTTCGCGTCCTTCCCGTCGTAGAAATAAACCTTGATTCGGTTCCCGATGGATTCAATAAGATTTATTCCTACGAAGTGAAATGGTTCTTCGATACGCGAGAGAACCAACTGGACATCTTCAACTGTCCCGCAAACGTTGACGCTAAAACATATTCAAGCATAGAAAAAGTTTGTAAGGATACTTATAAGGCGCTTCGCGTGCGCGACTGGGCAAGAATTGACATACGGCTCGACAATAATAACGTGCCGAACGTGATAGAAATTAATCCGCTTCCGGGAATTCTGCCCGACCCTGCGGATAATTCCTGCTATCCGAAAGCGGCGCGGACTGCCGGTATGGATTACAATAAAATGATTAATACCGTTTTGAACGAAGCGGTAAAAAGAGTTTCGGAATAAAAACAGAATCGAATAAAAAATATTATTAATGAAAGTCAGCATTTTATATAACGACCCGCTGCAATACACGAAGGATAAAATCTGGGATGACGGCGTTACCGACATCGACAAGGTTGAAGCCGCGATTGATATGAGCGAATACGGAGTCCTCGACGAAATGAAATCCGTTCAGCGCGCCCTCGGCGCGGGCAGCCACGATACGAAAATTGTACCCGTCGCCCTCGACCTGTATAAACTAATCGAGGAACTTCGCGACGACAGACCCGATATTATTTTTAATCTCTGCGAATCACTCGACGGCGACCCGACGCAGGAAATGAACATCGCCTCGCTTTATGAAATGCTCAAGATTCCATACACGGGCTCGCGCGCTCTTACGCTCGGACTCGCGCTCAACAAGGCGAGAGTGAAAGAAATCCTTAACTACTACGACATTCCGACCGCGAAGCATTTCATATGCACGAACCCGTCGAAGATGAGCGAAGAAGGATATCACAGGTTAAAAGGAAAATATCCGCTGATCGTAAAACCGTCGCGCGAAGACGCGAGCATAGGCATCGAAAATGATTCGATTGTTTACGACGAGGAAAAACTCGTGAAGAGAATTGAATACGTTCTCGACGTCCACAAACAGCCCGCTCTCGTCGAACAGTTCATCGACGGAAGGGAAATAAACGTGAGCGTCGTCGGCAACGTCGTGAACGGCATTGAAGATTTGATAGTGTTCCCGATTTCCGAAATTGACTTTTCACTGCTTCCGGACGACTACCCGAAGATTGTAAGTTATAACAGCAAGTGGATGTATAAGACTGTAGAGTTCAAGGGCACGAAAGCCGTATGCCCCGCGAAAAACATGTCGCCCGAACTTGAATCTCTTATTCAGAAAACTGCAAGGACTGTGTATAATATAGTGGGCGCCTCCGATTACGCGCGCGTGGATTTCCGCGTTAAGGACGGTGTCCCGTACGTTCTCGAACTCAACCCGAATCCCGACATCGCTTCGGACGTTGACGAGGATACCGGATTCACGAGAAGCGGCAAGGCTTACGGCTGGTCGTATGATTTTCTGATTTCAAAGATTATTGACTTTGCCTGGGAAAGATGGCAGAGAATATTTTCAAACGTTAAAGTCTGATGATTAGAAAACTTGAACATAAGGACAGAAACATAATCGGGAAAATTCTCGTCGATACGAACAACTTCAGCGGCGATGAAATTAAAATCGCGATGGAGTTGGTGGATTTGTACATAAACGACAGTCAACAGAAAGACTATGAAATATTCGTCGACGAGGAAGAAACGATTAACGGATATGTCTGCATAGGTCCGCGCCCGCTTACCGAAGGCACGTACGACCTGTACTGGATTGCGGTCAACCCGAACGTGCAGTCGAAAGGAATCGGAAGCAAACTCATTGCGTACATCGAAGGACATCTGAAGAGTAAAAAAGGACGGCTCGTGCTTATTGAAACGAGCGGAAAACCGTCTTACGAAAAAGAAAGAAGATTTTACGAAAAAAACCTTTATGATAAATTTGTTGAGATAAAGGATTTTTATAAAGAAGGGGACTCGCTTGTCGTTTACGGCAAGTACCTTCGTTAGTTTAAGAAATATTTAATAACAAAAATAAGGAAAACTTTATGGAACTTTGGCAACAAATGATTCGCGACAGCGTTCATTCGGTTGACCAGCTTGTCGAAAAATTCGGCATTAAACGCGAGGTCGCGGCGAAACTGGATAAGTTCTTCCAGGCGCGCGTGAACCCTTACTACCTGTCCCTTATTAGGGAGCCGAACGATCCGATATGGAGGCAGTGCGTGCCCGACGAGGTTGAACTCGAAGACATCGACGCCCCCGAGGACCCTTTGAATGAAGATGATATGAGTCCCGTTCCAAACATCACCCACCGCTACCCCGACAGGGCTTTGTTCCTCGTCACCTCTCAATGCGGTCTCTACTGCCGTTTTTGCACGCGCAAAAGAAAAGTGGGAGATTCACACAAAATCTCGATGAACACTCTTGAATCCGCTTTCAGGTATCTCGAACAGCATACGGAAATCAGCGACGTCATTCTTTCCGGAGGAGACCCGCTTATGCTTACAGACGCGATGCTTGAAAAGATTCTCGTTAGACTGAGGGAAATTAAACACATACAGGTGATAAGACTCGGCACGAAAATGCCCTGCGTTCTTCCGCAAAGAATTACTCCTAAACTCGTGAACATGCTGAAGAAATATCATCCGATTTACATCAATACTCATTTCAATCATCCGTGGGAAATAACCGAGGAAAGCAGAAAGGCGTGCGGAATGCTCGTTGACGCCGGATGCCCCGTCGGTAACCAGTCCGTTCTTATGAAAGGCGTGAACGACAACCCTGATACAATGAGACAGTTGCTGAAAGGACTGCTCGCGATGAGAGTCAGACCGTACTATATTTATCAGGCAGACCTCACCAAGGGAGCGAATCATTTCAGAACTCCGCTCAGCGTCGGACTCGACATAATGGATAAACTCCGCGGGCATATCTCGGGACTCGCCGTGCCGCAATTCGTTATTGACGCTCCGGGCGGCGGCGGAAAAATTCCTATGCTCCCCAATTACGTCATATCGAGAGACGATGACAAGATTATTCTCAGAAACTATAAGTACAACGTTTATGAATATCCCGAAGCGGCTGACGAAAAGAAAGTAACCGACAAGAACGCGTACCTGAGAAAATCAAAGAAGAAAAAACAACCCGTCCTTGCGGAAATCGATGCCATTAAAAACGTTAAGATACCCGTACTGAACGAGTAAAAAAGTGAAGTACCGCTGATGAGCAATTGCATATGTAATGTGCGCGTGAAGAATGATTAGAATGTAAAGTATCCATTCTTAGAAGTTAAAAGTTAGAAGTTAGAAGTTAGAAGTTAGAAGTTAGAAGTTAGAAGTTAAAAGTTAGAAGTTAGAAGTTAGAAGTTAGAAGTTAAAAGAAAAAGAATTCAAAATATAAAAGGGTTATTCAAAACGAATAACCCTTTCTCTTTGTCATTCCGGCGAAGGTGCGCTTGTCGTCTGCGCCGAGTCACTCAGGGCATCCTCCGCGTCATAGTAAAGCCCCCTTTCTCTTTGTCATTCCGGCGAAAGCCGGAATCCATAACCGGAAACCCGCTCCTCCTCGAACTCCCCCCATTTACAATTTAAAATTTACAATTTAAAATTGTTTTATTTGTACCCGGGAGTCTCCCCGTTTTAACGGGGGACTCTCGGTAACGAAATATACATTACCCC
>CAZOQR010000103.1:0-8076 GCA_964581915.1 uncultured Ignavibacteriaceae bacterium
ATTTTTATGCTTTTAAAGAAAACGAAGAAACTTGAAGTTCAGATTGATGAGTTTCTTGACAAAGTTCTGAACGGCGGGCTTGTTCTGAAACAGGGAATAAAGTACTATTTAAACAATCAGAACGAGCATTTTGAGGTAAGCCTCAGGGATATAGACAAGACCGAAAACGACGCGGACACGCTCAGAAGAACTATTGAAACAAAACTTTACATGCACACATTGATTCCCGAGCAGCGCGGAGACGTTCTCGGACTGCTTGAGAGCACGGACAAGGTGCTTAATTCCTGCAAGGAAGTTCTGTTTCAGTTTTCGGTTGAGAAGCCCCAGATTCCCGATGAATTAAAATCCGATTACATCGACCTTGCGGATACTTCCGTTTCATCGGTCGAGTGCATGATTGGAGCGGTGCGCTCTTACTTTTCCGAATTCCGGATGGTGCGCGACAACATAAACAAGGCGCTGTTCTTTGAAAAAGAATCGGATAAACTCGCGGATAAATTAAAACGCGACATTTTTGCAAAAGAGAATTTCGACCTCAGCGTTAAAATGCACGTCAGGTACTTTGTTTATCATATCGATAAAATTGCCGATGCCGCGGAGGACGTGTGCGACAGGCTGTCGATTGCCGTAATCAAGAGGTACGGATAATGGTCTGGTTTTATCTTACAAGCGGTCTTTTTCTCGGCTGGAGTCTCGGCGCCAATGACGCGGGAAACATATACGGGACGGCTCTCAGCACGAAGATGTTCAGGTTTTCCACCGTGGCCGTGCTCGCGTCCGTGTTTGTTGTTCTCGGCGCGATGATAAGCGGATTCGGCGCGGCGCATACTCTCGGAGCGCTCGGCGACGTCAACGCAATAGCGGGTTCTTTCACGGTTGCATTCTCAACCGCGCTGACCGTATTTTTGCTGATGAAGCGCGGTCTCGTTGTCTCCGTTTCGCAGGCAATAGTCGGGGGAATCATCGGATGGAATATTTTCACCTCCTCGCCCACCGACTACAGGTCGCTTGTCGAGATAGTCGTTTCCTGGATTCTTAATCCTTTTCTTGCAGGAATATTTTCTTTCGTTTTTTATTACGCGATAATGCATTTTTTAAAACGCACGAAAATGCATATTCTTGAAATCGATTATTTCACGAAGGCGTTCGCCATATTTGTTATCGCTTTCGGCGCGTACAGTCTCGGGGCGAACAACATCGCGAAGGTTGTCGGCGTGTTTTTAACTTCAGCGCCGCTTAAAGATTTCGCTGTTACCCAAAGCCTTATAATTTCTCCCGCGCAGCAGTTGTTTTTCATCGGCGCTCTCGCTATTGTATCGGGAATAATCACATATTCAAGAAACACGACCGAAACCGTCGGAACAAAAATTTTCAAACTCACTCCCACTTCCGCTATAGCGTCCATACTCGGCGCGTCAGCCGTGCTGTTTCTTTTTTCATCTACAACCGTGGAAAGACTCCTGAACAATGCCGGGCTGCCGTCTTTTCCGCTCGTTCCTGTATCGATAACGCAGGCAATGGTCGGAGCGGTTATAGGCATTGGCTTTGCGAAGGGCGGGCGGTACATTAACTACAGAATACTCGGAAAGATAGGGCTTGGCTGGATTATAACTCCTGTTGCCTCGGGTGTAATCGCGTTCGTGCTTTTATTCATAATGCAGAACGTTTTTGACCGCGAGGTTTACACCGCGTTGAGGTTTGAAATAAACCGGCCGGTCGTGAGACAGATTGAGAAGTGGGGAGTGCCCGCCGGCAATTTCACAAACATCAGAGACACTGTTTTTGAAAGCCAGCAGGAATTCCGCGGATTCCTTACCTCGCTCGGATACGATAAGGAAGAATACATGTTCAGAATTTTCAAGGGCGCGAAAATCGAGCATTTCAGAATCGACTCGAATTACGCGAAGGAAAAAATGAATCCGAATTATTTTTCTGCGGGTCAGATAAATTCCATAAAGAGCATGCACAACGAAACGTTCTCTCACAGGTGGATGCTTTTCGACAGGATGAAAACAGCATCGGAAGAATGGAGTGAACTTCCCGACATTCCGCAGAACGAGTTTCTCAACAAGGAGTTGGAGCAAAAGCGCGCGATTATAAGCGAGATGTTCAGGATAAAATAATTCAGCAGTCGTCGCCGCTGATTAAAATCGTAAATTCCGTTCCTCTTCTCCCTTCCGACTGAAGCCTCGACGGACTTTTAAACCAGATGTCTCCGCCGTGATGCTCGATGATTTCCTTGACTACCGAAAGACCGAGTCCCGTGCCCTCGACTCCCTTTTGTTTCGCGTTTGTCGAGCGGTAAAACTCCCTGAACATTTTATTCTTGTCCTCTTCGGGTATTCCGATTCCGTTATCGGCAACCGTGAGAAATGTATCTCCTTCGCGCTCTTCAATTATTGATTCCACGATGCCGTTATGCGTGTTGTACTTAATCGCGTTTCCGATTATGTTCGAAAGAGCGAGTTCAAACAACCCCCTGTCAACCTTTACGGGTTTCGGTTCTGCTCTCCGGTCGGTGAGTTTAAGTTCGACACCCGACGTCTTCGCCTGCACGCCTCGTTTTTTATACAATCCCGTTATTAATTCCGCGATGTCGATGTCTTCCTTGTTTACGTTCTCGAGAAGTTTCAGTTTTGAAATGTTAAGAACGTCGTTTATAATATGGATTGCTTCCTCGCTGCGGGCGCGGGCGCGCGAAATTCTGTCCTTCGCCGATTTCGGAATCTCTCCCGCGTACCCCTGAAGAATTATATCTATGTTCGACTGCACGGCTACTATGGGTGTTTTGATTTCGTGCACGACCCCCATCGTGTACTTCATCTTCATTTTCTCGGCCTGGCTTAATTTATCGAGGGTCATTTTTAATTCCTGCGACCTGCGGTAGTGCGCGCTCGTTATGTTGTTCGAGAGAAACACGCTTACAAAAATCATTATTCCGTACGCGGTTACGAAGACGATTATGTAACGCGTGTTATTGTAAAGCGGGGTGCCGAGCAGGCTTCCAAAATTATGGTGCTCTATTATTCCGTTTAGTTCGAGAAACGAAACTACTCCGATGTAGAGAACGGAAACGCCCGAGAGCGTGTAAACAACCGTTCCCGGAAGAATCATGCTGCCGATTATCATGTGAAACACGAAGAAGAAATAGAAAGGGCTTTCTATTCCGCCCGTGTAATATGAAAGCAGGGCTATGGCGAGAAGGTCGAGCACTATCTGGTTGAACGCGAAATGAAGGGGATTGAACTTGCTGACTTCATTTTTTATAAAACCCTTCGCGTCTACGAAACCGTACAGTATGTTCACGAAAAACAGCGACGCGGATATCAGAACCATCGCCCAGACCTGATTTTGCCCGAACCCGATTTTGAAAACGTACTGCATTACGAGGGCGAACGCGGCCACTGCGCCGGCGACAACGTATCTTATGCTTATGAACCAGCGGTTACGGGACGATATGAGCGCCCATAACTGTTCGAAGTCAATTGTGTGTTTGGGAATGAAGTTAAACATTCCGGTGCGTTAAGTTAATAAGACAGATGTCCGATAATTGTCAACTTACAGAAAAAAAACAATACCAAGGCGAATCTTAGTAATAAATGTTTGTCACCTCGATAATTTCCGCATTCTTGTCTTTCTCTTTCAGGAACTTAATGAACTCCTTGTTTACGTATTCAGAGTGATTCTTTTCGTATTCCTTTAGCAGGTCTGCTATCGCGGCATATTCAAGAGAACTCTTGAAGAAGTTTAATTCTTCCTTGTCGTCGAAAATTCTGTAATAATACATTTATGCCCCCGCGTGGTTTTAAATTAATATTTCGTCAGCGTGAAGAATGTCGGTGAATAGTTCGTTTTTTATCGTGTCCGCGTTCTTCTTCGCGTTCGCGAGCGAATTGATTATATATCTGCCCGCTATGAATTTTTTTCTCGGTTCAATTTCGGCTTCGTCGAGAAGCAGGTATCCGATGAACAGGTACGAATACAGTTCGACGAGGTCCTTTGCAGCCACGTCCTGAAACTCGTTGTCCTTCTTGTCCATCACGTATTTCAGGCAGTCGTAGAAAATAACTCTTATCTCCTTGAGGTAAGAGGCGAGGCGGGAAAGGCCGCCCGGATAATTCTTGTTTTCCTTTTTGTCGAAAGTGTCTTTCAGTATGTCGTTTATGACGCCGCTGATAGCCGCGACAATCTGCAGTTGCGACGTTCCCTCGTAAATGTTCGTGATTCGCGCGTCGCGCGCAAGTCTTTCAACCCTGAATTCCTTCATGTAGCCCGTGCCGCCGTGTATCTGCATCGAGTCGTACGTAATCTTGTTCGCGCATTCTGACAGCCAGTACTTTGTCATCGGCGTCAGAAGGTTCGATATTTTTGTATAATACTTTAATTCATTGTTAAGGTCGGTTACCGATTTTCCCTCTTTTTTGTACTTCTCAATCAGCACGACGGTTTTTTCTTTCATATCGACGAACACGCCCGTAGCGTAAAGCAGGGAGCGGTTGTATTCCACCATCACCCGCATATCTATGAGCATGTTGGAAACCGCTGGAATGTTATAAATCGATTTTCCGAACTGCACGCGGTCCTTCGCGTACATTAGCGCTTCTTCGTAAGCGGCCTGCGAGATTCCGAGCGCCTGAGCCGATACGCCCATTCTCGCGCGGAACATCAGGTCGAACACGTACTTTATCAGCCCGAACTTCCTCTGTCCGACGAGTTCGGCGGGTGTGTCGTTGAACTGCAGTTCGCAGGTCGGCGAGCCGTGAATTCCGAGTTTGTGCTCTATTCGTCTTACCCTTACGGTCTTGTCGGTGAAGCAGGCGAACATGCTGAGTCCCCTTCCGTCTTTTGTTCCGGGCTCGGAGCGCGCGAGAACAAGGTGCACCTCTGCATTTCCGTTTGTTATGAACCTCTTCACGCCGCGGAGGAACCAGTTTCCTTTTTCATCCTGATACGCCTGAAGTTTAACCGCCTGCAGGTCGGAGCCCGCGTCGGGTTCCGTCAGAGCCATCGCGCCCGTGTATTCGCCCGTGCAGAATCCGGGTATGTATTTTTGCTTCTGCTCGTCGGTTCCGTACTTGTCAATCATTTCGGCGATATCCTGAAGCCCGAATATGTTCATAAGCGACGCGTCCGCGCGCGCGACCATTTCAGTAGCCATCATATAAATCGTGAGGGGAAAATTCAGTCCGCCGTATTTTCTCGGAAGAACCATCCCCATCAAATCGGCCATCGTTAGTTCCTTCAGGTTCTGCTGCGTGCCTTTCGCGTAATCCACTTTTCCGTCCGCGTACTGCGCGCCTTCTATGTCAACGTCCGCCGCTCTCGGCGCGATATAGTTTCCCGTGAGGTCGCCCGTCATCTCGAGCACCTTGCGGTAGTTCTCCATCGCGTCTTCATAGTTTACGGGAGCGTAATTGAACTCCTTCGCCTGTTCAAAATTATCCTCGGCTATTTCAACAATCCTCCTGTAATCGAGGTTGTTGAAGTGAAAAACAAGGTCGCTGTTTTCGGTGAAAAAATTTGGCATTATATAATTAAATTTAGTTTTATTTCAATTTGTGTTTGTATGTTTCGATGAACATCGGTATCACCTGCGCCGCGTCTCCGACAATGCCGTAATGGCATATATCGAAAATCGGGGCGTCGGGGTCGGTGTTTATCGCGATAATTTTTTTCGCTTCCTGCATTCCCGCCCTGTGCTGAATCGCGCCGGATATGCCGACGGCAATGTAGAGTTTCGGGCGAACGGTTACTCCCGTCTGACCTACCTGTCTTTCGGATGAAACGAATCCCGCGTCAACGGCGGCGCGGCTTCCCGCGACTTCGCCTCCTATAACGTGAGCGAGGTCGTGCAGAAGTTTGAAATTTTCTTTCGAGCCGAGACCGTAACCTCCCGCGACTATAATCGGCGCGGCTTTCAGGTTTACCTTGCTTTCTTCGCGCTGCTGTTCGATTATTTCAAGCAGTCCGTCGATGTCTATCGGGTTATACGGAATTTCGGTTATTTTCTCCTTATGCGGTTTCTCGCACGGATGCATTTCCATCACGCCTTCGCGCACGGTCGCCATTTGCACGGGAACGTCGGGAGTTATGATTGTCGCGACTATGTTCCCGCCGAACGCAGGACGAATCTGAAGTAGCAACTGCGGATATTCCTTTCCGAGATATTTCACGTCGGAAATTTTCAGGTCGGTGCAGTCAGCCGTCAGTCCGCTTCTCGTGTTTGACGCCACTCTCGGCGCAAGGTCGCGTCCGTAAACGGTCGCGCCGAACAGGACTATTCTCGGCACGTGTTTTTTTATCAACTCGTTCATTATTCTGCTGTAGGGCATCGTCCTGAAAAGTTTCAAATCGGGGTGGTCGATTAGCAGGGCTTCGTTCGCTCCGTATTTGAACGTCTGCGACGCGATGTTTTTTACACCGTGCCCGATGACGACCGCTTTAAGAGCGCCCTTCATGCTGTCGGCGAGTTTGCGCCCCTTGCTGAGCAGTTCGAAACTCACGTCCGCGGGTTTTCCGTTTCTTTGTTCAATAAAAACCCAAACTTCGTTATTATGCATTATTCGTAATGTTATTCTTTTTTTAAATTAGAAAATCCTGTCTTCGAGCAGCCTGTCAATCAGAGAGCCGATGCCGTCTTTCGTGGGAGGAACCATTTCCTGATTTCCGCCCGCGAGAACGACCGATTCAACTTTATGAACTTTCGTCGGAGAGCCTTTGATGCCGCATCTTTCGGAATCAACGTCAAGGTCGTCCGCCGTCAGAGTCGGAATGAATAGATTTCTCTCTTCGTATTCGTGCAGAAGTTTATCGATATAAAGCAGAGAGTTTTCTTCGGTCATTTTTTCGAGTTCGGTAAGGGTTTTCGCGCCCTTGTACGCCATTATTCTTTTCGCCTGAAAGGGTCTCGGCTCGGCGGCGCCTTTGAGCACGGTAATGAGGCACGGAATCCTGCACTGAACGATTTCGAATCCGCCGTCGATTTTCTTTCTGATTTTTATTTTACCGTCTTTTATGTCGATAATTTCCTCTGCGTAAGTAATCTGCGGGACGTTAAGTTTTTCCGCTGTCTGCGGACCGACCTGAGCGGTATCGCCGTCAATTGCCTGGCGTCCGGCGAAGATGAAATCGTAATCGCCGATTTTTTTAACCGCTTCGCTGAGAACATAGGAAGTGGCTAGCGTGTCCGCTCCCGCGAATTTCCTGTCGCTGATAGCGTAAGCCTGGTCGGCGCCCATATACAGGCATTCTCTTAAAATGTCCGCGGCGCGGGGCGGTCCCATTGTAATGGCAATCACTTTTCCGCCGTATTTCTGCTTGACCTGCAGGGCGAATTCGAGCGCGACTCTGTCCTCGTAATTGAAAATCGCGGGCAGCATCGCGCGGTTTACGGTTCCGTCGTCTTTCATAACTTTGCCGGAGATGTTCGCCGTATCCGGAACCTGTTTTACTAAAACAATAGACTTAAACATTCAATAAAAATTTTAAAATTTTGTCAATATAAATAAGATAGACAAGTTAAGAAATGTTATTTTTAAGATAACGCTTCTGAACAAAAAAATCAGTAAAAGAATAAGTCATTTGCGTTTAATTCGGAGTTTTTTGTGTGATTATTGAATTATAATTCAGAAAATTTAAAACGCGGAGAGTTATCCCGACAAGCCGGGATGCCCAGGGAAACCCGGGGTAGGCGCCGAAAGCGGAGGGACTTTAGAGATTACGAAGCAGGGGCTTCGTAACCAGAAGAAGGCGATTTTGTATTTCGCTTGAATTTATGTTTGTCAGGAAGTATGTTTGTGTAGTTGTTCTTTGTAAAAGACAAAAGATTGTAGGGGTGCTAACCCGTTGCGGCAGTGCTAAAACCGCGGCGGGGATGCTGAGATCAAACCCTTGGAACCTGAAACGGGTAATGCCGGCGTAGGAAACAGGATTTTAACGCTTAAATTTTTTCGCTTATTCAGGTTCGGAAAAGATTTAAGCGTTTTTTATTTATTGAAGTTTTTTTATGGAAACAAACGTATGCTTTTCGCAGGTTACTAAGCAGGGGCTTAGTAACCAGAGGAAAAAAAATCAAAT
>CAZOQR010000103.1:8176-9859 GCA_964581915.1 uncultured Ignavibacteriaceae bacterium
AAGTACTGGATGCAGGATTTGCCGATGTTTCTGAACGGCAATACGAGTCTGAACGCTTATTCAGAGTCGGGTTCTTCGGTCGGTTACTCTTATTTTTCTCTGCGCGGCTTCGACCAGAGGCGCGTATCGATTCTAAGCAACGGAGTTCCGCAGAATGACGCGGAAGACCATCAGGTCTATTGGGTGGACCTGGCGGACATAACATCTTCCGTTGAAAGCATACAGATTCAAAGGGGCATAGGGACGGCGTTATACGGAACCTCGGGAATCGGCGGAGTAATAAACCTGCAGACGATTAATTATTTCGACCACAATTTCCTGAACGTCAACGCGGGTTACGGTGATTACAATTCGAGAAGGTATTCTTTCGAATATTCTTCGGGCGTCACGAACAGCGGTTTCGGTTTTTACGGAAAACTTTCTAAGACGACTTCCGACGGCTACAGGGATTTATCCTGGTCCGACCACTGGGCGTATTTCTTAAGCGCGGGAAAGACTCTCGGCTCGAATTCTATCGTCAAGTTCAACGTTTACGGCAGTCCGATAAAGAACCATCTGGCGTATCTCGGCGTTACGAAAGATTATCTCGATGGAAAAGTCACGGGCGACGCGCGGCGGGACAGGAAATACAATTTCCTCAACTACGAAAACGAGACGGACAACTATCACCAGCCGCATTACGAACTTGTTTTCAACACGCAGGCGTCGAAGAACATTTACGTTTCGAACACTTTCAATTACACGAGAGGCGAAGGATATTTCATCACGAATTTTCCCGTGTATTACGGCTACGATTTTTCTTACTTCCGCCTGAATCCTTTTTACACGACAGATTCGGCGGCGTTCAACACTGCGTATTACAAAAGGAATCCCGACGGAACGCTGTATTATGAAAGCGGAAAAGGTTACGTGATAGACAAGTCCGATTTGGTATCGAATCTTTACGTGAACAACAGCGATTACGGATGGTATCCAAAAGTTCAAATCAAGCACGGCGGCGAGAGGGGCAGCCTTGTTATTGGCGGCGAGGCGCGCCTGCATAAATCGGAGCATTACGGCGAAATCACTTTTGGCAGCGCTCTTCCGCCGGGAACGCCCGACAATTACCGTTATTATTTTTACAACGGTAAGAAAACGTCGCTGACCGCTTACGCGAACGAGGTTTACGGCATAACGAAGAATCTTACGGCGATGCTCGGGCTGCAGTTCGCTTATCACAGGTATTCGATTGAGAACGACAAGTTCAAGCCGTATGAGTTCAGCGTGGATTACAATTTCTTCACTCCGCGCGCGGGACTTAACTATAACATCAATGAAAATTTCCGCGTGTTCGCGAACGTTTCGATGGCAAGGCGGGAGCCGAGGCTCAAGGACATATACGACGCCGAAAGCCCTTATTCAAAGCCGAACTTCAGGGTCGTGGACACTTTGAGCAATATATACGAAGAGCCGCTCGTGAAGCCCGAGGAAATGACGGATATAGAACTCGGTTTCGGGTATACTTCGGCTGCGTTGAAGACTAACCTGAATTTTTATATGATGAACTTCACGAATGAAATCGTGAGCAACGGGCAACTTGACAACGTCGGGCAGCCGATTAACGGGAACGCGGGAAAATCGGTGCACCGCGGAATTGAATTCGATTTCGAGTATCATCCGTTCATTAATCTGAAGAAAGGGAAT
>CAZOQR010000104.1:0-9852 GCA_964581915.1 uncultured Ignavibacteriaceae bacterium
TAATTCGGACGGTAAACGTCAGGTATGCTGCCTATCACGTTTCGGAACCAAACGAGTTCAGAATTGAATTCTGTCGTTGTCCAGAAAATCGCGTTCTTGCCCTTGTTGCTGAAGTATCCGTCGTGCGTGCGGTATCCGCCCGGCAGCGCGTTGAATCCGGAACTGTTGTCGCCGCTGTAATTTTCAATCCATCCCGTCGTGCTCTTAAGTTTTGGTCCGCAGGTCGCCGCTCCTCCGAGTAAATCCGTGAGGACTGTCCATTCAGCGTCCGATGGAACGTGCCATCCCTCGGGCGCAAGCCCCCGCGGGTCGTTTACCGCGTACCAGTTGTATAACTTGCCCGTGCCGCTTCCCGCGTCATTCTCGTAGTAACACCACGCGCCGGTAGTAAGATTGTCCCATTCTTCCTTGTCCTGTACCTGCGGTATCGCGTCGCCGTTGCGGTAATGCTCGACGTTCAGATTCTCGGTCATCCATTCCTGTTTCCCTATCTTTACCGTCCCGTAAGCGTTGCCGTCGTAATCAGTTACCTGCGAATATGACTCGCCGGCAAATAAAACGAATAAAAATAATCCTGTGGATAAAATTGCGGAAATGCATAAGAATCTCTTCATTTTTCAGCCTCCTGTTAATATATGAAATTGTTTTAAACTTGTTCTATCTTCTTATCGCCGCTATCTCTTTAATCGCGTTTATCGCCGTGTCGATGTGCTCTTCCGTATTGAAAGGTCCGACGCTTAGACGCACAGCCCCGTGAATCCTGTCAGTCCCTAAAACCTGATGGACTTTCGGCGCGCAGTGCAGACCCGTGCGGCACGCGATGTTGTAATCTATATCGAGCATCGTTCCGACGTCCCCCGCCTCGAATCCTTTTATGTTGAAACAAAGTATCGGATTGTGATTCTCGTTTCCTTCCGCGCAGTATGTTATAACGTTTTGTGTATCCTGTAATCCGGCGCGGAGTTTCTTAAACAGAGTCATCTCCCTGCCGTGTAATGTATCCAGCCCGTTCGAATTTATCCACTTTATGCCCGCGTTAAGACCCGCCACGCCTACAAGATTAAGAGTTCCGCATTCAAGCCTGTAAGGAAATTCTTCCAGATGCGTCTCCTGAGCCGAACGAACGCCCGTTCCGCCGAATCGCGTATATTTCACGGGCACGTTTTCCATCACGTATGAACCGCCTATACCCGTTGGTCCCAGAAGACATTTGTGGCCCGTAAAAATCAGTGCGTCTATTCCCATCGCCTTCATGTCAATCGGTATCGTTCCAGCGCTTTGAGTGCTGTCAACAACGAACAACACTCCCGCTTCCTTGCATATCTTGCCTATCTCGGCGACTGGCTGTATCGTTCCTATAACGTTCGAACAGTGATTCACGACTACCATCTTCGTGTTCTTGCGTATCGCTTTCTTAATATCGTCGGGATTAATATATCCTTTTTCGTCAAACTTTATGTATGAAACCTGAATGACGCCGTTTTTTTCAAGATGGAATAAAGGTCGAAGCACAGAGTTGTGCTCGAGCATTGTGGTAATCACGTGGTCGCCTTTCTCCGCCAGCCCCTGTATTATCATGTTGAGAGAATCGCTGGCGTTGTAACTGAACGTCAGCCTGTTTATGTCGCTTCCCGCGTTGAAGAATTCCGTCAGGAGCCTGCGCGTGTTCATCACTATCTCTTCCGCTTCGAGTGCCGCGTCGAATCCCGACCTTCCGGGATTTACACCGTGCTCGCGGTAAAAACTGTCCATGAACTTGTAAACCGCGTCGGGTTTTGGATATGTTGTCGCTGAATTGTCAAGATATATTAGATTGTTCATATTTTTTTTATTTCTTATAAAATATTTTTATTCGGTAATAATAGCGTCCGCGACAATTTCCGCGAGAGTCTTCACGCGAACGCCGAGTTTAAACTTGTTGTCAATCTGCATCAACTGGTCAACACAGTTGTGGCAGGGAGTCACGACGACCGACGCTCCCGTCCTTCTAATCTGCTCCGCCTTTATCTCCGCGATTTTCATCCTGCGCTCGTTATACTCGCTCATAGCCAGTTGTCCGCCTCCGCCTCCGCAGCAATAATTATCCGTGCGGTTCGGCGTCATCTCCACAAACCTGCTTGCCGCGTGCTTTAGAACATACCGCTGCTGCTCTATAACGCCGCCTTCCCTCACCAGATTGCAGGGGTCGTGAAGCGTTATTATCTCCTTGTTGATTTCCTTGTCGAGTTTTATCCTGCCCTGCGAAATGTATTCCGCGATTAGTTCGACCGAAGTCAGCACGTCAAAAGGATATTCCTTTCCAAGATAATTCGGACCCTCCCAGCGGAACGCTCTCGAACCGTGTCCGCATTCGGCGAGCACGCAGCGCCTGGCGTTCAATCTGAGTGTCTCTTCGTATAATCGCTGCGCGATCGTTCTCGCTCCGTCCGTATTCGAAGTGAAATAAGCGTAGTTCGTAACGTCGTACATCGACGTTGATAATGTCCATTTTTCCTTTGCCGCGTAGAAAATCTTCGCCATCGCGGAAATCGAAAGAGGAAAGAACTTCGGCTCGCGGGGATTCAGCGTGTACAATATGTTCGCGCCGTCCACGTTCAGAGGTATTGATGCCTGCGGGTCGTTCACCTCGTCTCTGAGTTCATCTTCCAGCCACGACAGGGTATCCGTTAGTTCTTCGACGGGAATTCCCATGTTGTTGCCCGTTTCAAGCGCGGTGTTCACTGTAGATTGCAGCGATGCGGGCGCAAGACCCATCTCCTTCAGCATTTTCCGTCCTTCTCTCACGAGATACGAAATATCTATGCCTATCGAACAGTGTTTCGAGCACCGCCCGCATAACGTGCACGCGCCGAATAGCAGATCAACCATTTCCCCGGCGGCAGCGTCGTCAAGTTCGCGCGCGCCCGTAAGTTTTGGAAAATGCTTTCCCGTAAACGTGCTGTAACGCCTGTATATTGATGATATGAGGTCCACCTTGTTCGCCGGAATAAACCGCTCGTCCTTGGTCGCGAGATAATACATGCAGCTCTCGGCGCATAGCCCGCAATGAACGCAACTGTTCAGGTATGTAATGAGTTTTCCGTCCTTCGGTTCGGAAAAAACTTCTAACGCCTTATTTATATTTTCATCGTTCAGTTTCATTTAACCTGCCCGTGAGTTTTTAAAGGCCAGATTCCGCGCCATCCGTAAAAAAATCCGAGATGATATCGGGCCGCGAAAAAATATAATGAATGCTTGAGTTTGCCGAGCGGCAGGTACAAGAACAACAGCCCCGCGAATACGAAATAGTACGGCGCGTATGCTCCGTCAAGCAGCGCTGCAAGCGTAATGATTTGAAATCCCGAAACAAGCAGGTTCGAAACGTAATCGTCCGCGTTTGAAATATAACGCATTTTTTTCAGCAAAATCCTTTTTATTAAAATACCCAGCCCGCTTAATCCCGAAACGGCTAAAACACAAATTAAAATCCATCTCACCGTATCTGTAAAACTTACATCGAATAGCATCAGAAAGAAAAGGGCGAGACTAATAAACGTGCCGGAGTGATACAGGAGACCCGCCGTATATGTCGGCAAATGCAGATACGCGGACTCTTTGCCCGATGGACTCATCGCGCCTGTAAAAGAATATGTGATTGCGGATTTCAAATTGCCCTTTCTGCGGGAAAACTCTTTCGGCAAGCCGAGTCTTATTAAACGTATAAAATGAAACGCCATTATTAATGCGCAAATCAGAAAAGCCGCCAGTGAAATAGTCTTATACGGTATCATTGTATATTTATTGTTCTAAACACATCCGTCGGGTTTCGGCAGCCCGGCAACGCGGCAGGCGCCCCGCGCCGGTCCCAGAGGAAACAGTTGATATATTTCTTTCAGTTTGACGCCTGTTTCCTGACAAACGGACCGTACCATCGGCGCCATTCCCTTTTCTTCCCAGTTCTTGCGTATGAATTTCACTATCGCCCAGTGTTTCTCTGTCATCTCTCCGATGCCGTCAAACTTTGCAAATAATTTCGCCACTTCCTCATTCCAGATGTAAGGGTCAAGCAAAAAACCGTCGCCGTCCACCTGAAACTCTTTTCCGTCTATTTCCATAATGCGGTTGATTTGTAGGGTTTTATAAATTTGGTAGATTCAAAAACTTGTAAATAATTTAGTAATAATATATCTCATTTTGAATTCAATTATTCGGTTGGTTGCTATGGGAAAGTATATTCTCCTCTTTTTATGAAAGGTAATACTCGGAAATTATTCTTTATACGTCTAAAACGCTGAACGAATGTTTAATACGCGAATTATTTTATTAATATCAGTTTTTTAGTCTGCGAAAATATACCGGACGATAATCTGTAAAAATATATGCCGCTGTTTAATTTCGTTCCATCAAAGACCGCCTCGTATGTGCCCGGTTGAAGTTTTCCGTTCACCAGTGTCTGTACTTCCCTGCCGATGATGTCATAAACTTTTAACTGTACGGTTTCAAGGCTTAATCCGCCTGACCGGGGAGCGGGAATGTCGAATTTAATTCTTGTTACGGGATTGAACGGATTTGGATAATTTTGATAAAGCGTGAAGGCGTTAATCTCTTTAATATTATTCTTGATTTCCGTCGGTGTCGTTATTACCTTAAGTACCGCTATTCCTCTGCTTGCGCAACTAATCCATAGTTCATACCCGTTCGGCAGGTTTTTTACTTCAAGATCGTATATCTGCGCATGCGGCAGTCCCCCTGTTTGCTGCTGCGGAAAGATTCCGAAATTCGTACCGTCAAACCAGCACAATCCGTATGTCGATGTTGAAGTGCTTCCGAAATTGGCAAACCACAGGCGTCCGTCCGGTGTCACGGCAAGCGGTGTTATGCTGTTACCGGGAATTTGCGAATTTGAGGGAGAGTAAAACTGATAGCCGCCGCTGTTTGCATTTAATTTGATAAGACCTTGCGTGCTCCCGACCCAGGCGATATTATCTGCGGTTGAAACGACATCCGTAAACTCATCGCTCTGCGGGTCCAGTTCGGCAAAATCGGAGTTAAGTCTGCTGAATCTGTACGCTCCGTCGGTTCTCAGAACTTGCGAACCGGAAACCGCCCAAATCGTTCCTGCGCGCGTTGAATCTTTTGCCAGTTTGTTTCCTATGCCGTCAAATGATACCGAAGTCCAGGAATTGTTTGAGTAATATTTCAGGTTGCTATATTCCCCGAGACTCCATAATCTGTTTTGTGAATCTTCCACAACCCCTTTTGAACGGTCGTGCGGATAATTCAGGGCCGTGTATGCGCTTCCGCTCCACGAATGTAGATAATTGTACATCGGATTTATGACTATCTGTCCGTTCGAAGGGCGGAAATAAACAACTTCCGTGTTGTCTGTCGGAAACGGGAATGGGTATCCGAGCCCGTAAGTGTACTGATTAAATCCTGTCCATCTTGTCCCGTCAAATTTCTGAAAACCCCCTATGCCGGAACCTGCGTTTCCCGTCATCCATACATTTCCCTGATTATCAATTGTTAAATCATAAATCCAGTAGTCAATTTGAGAAGTGTTTGTAACTCTGTATCGCTGCCACAAACCCGATTGGATGCTCCTTTTTGCCGCGCCGCCTGTTCCTGTTACCCAGATATTTCCGTTCGCGTCTATGTCAGCGGCGCTGGAAAATCCCTCGTCTTTCCATTGTCCGAGATCCTGCCACGAGATACCGTTGAATTGCCTGACATGATTCATTTCGTCTATTAATAAAGCCTTCCCGTTTCCGTAAGCCTTAAAAACCGATATCCCGCTTTCTGTGTTTGATGGCGGTTGTTCGGGTATAACCCAGTTTCCTGCCGGGGTTTTGTAATCCAGTGAATAAAAATTACCGGTGCTCACATATCTGAATGCCCATGTGTTATTTGCGTCATCGGTACAATCGTTGCCGGGAAGCGCGATTATTTCGCCCGGTTCCTGATTCTGGGGGAGCAATGTAAATTGCTGCGTGTTGCTGTCGAAAGTAATCATTGTGTTCCATCCTGCGGCGTCAATCCAGACGACATATCCTCCTGAGGGCTTTATCTGAATGGATACGTTTTCACAGGTTGAGACGGTCTGAGGCCAGTTGTTGGAGGTCGATCCATACCCCCAGTACCTCCAGAGATTTGTTGACGGATTGTAATTGACGAGTCCGCCGTCACCCCATACTACACTTATAACTGATGCCCAAATCGAACCGTCGGGAGCAATTGCAATATCACTTGTTCTTCCTCCCGGATGGAGCGAATTTGCCGCGCCCCAGAACTGAATCGAACCCGCCCCTGCGGAAGGATTGAATTTTATTATTCCCCGCCATGATGCCATCCATAGTATTCCGTTGTTATCTTTTTCTATGTCGCTGATGCGTGACGAGCCGACGTCATTAATGCTTCCCATCACCGGATAATCCAGATTCGAATAATTTATCCATCTGTTTTCCTGCTCTATGAATTTCGCGAATCCGCCTTCTTCAAATCCTGCAGTATAAGCCGCTATGTATGGATTTCCCGCGTTGTCAATCCAGACTGCTTCCGAATTGTCTCCCTGTATGCCGGTATTTCCCGTAGTATAGTAACGCCAGTTATAAACCGGAGTCTGCGATTTGACTCCTGAGGAAGCGATAAAAATACTTATTGCGATAAGCAGTTTCAGTATAAAACCCGTATTTGGTTTACCAACCGGCTTGTGAACCAGACTATTCATAAAGTGCTTTGTTTTCATAAATTAAGATGCTCCGTTGTGTTATTCCAACAGATGCCCGGTATTTATAGTTTCCCGTCAATAACGTTTTCAGATTTGCTTTCATCCCGGATTCAGCGTGCAAACGTCCGCTTAGACATAAATTTATCGATAAAACTTTTTTACACGGATTTTGTTCATATTAAATTATGAAGAATTATCGGTTTATAGTTTTGTAAATTTCAATCTTTTGATAATGAAAAAATTTGCTTTTATACTATTATTCGCTTTGTTATTGAAGTGGAACGTTTTGTCTGCCCAGTGGGTCAACGTTTCTAACGGTCTCGGCAACAAGCAGGTCTATTCACTCGTCAATACGGGCAGCGTGCTTTTCGCGGGCACCTTCAACTACGGTCTCTACCTGTCCTCGGATAACGGTAATAACTGGACGACCGCGGGCACGGGGCTTTATAACCGCATCGTTTTTTCACTTACGAACTTCGGCGGTTATTTGTACGCGGGAACCGACCTCGGCGTCTGGAGAACTTCCAACAACGGCGCTTACTGGAGCGTGACTTCCATCAACAACAATACTGTTTACTCCCTTGCCGCAAATCAGTCGCGCGTGTTCGCGGGACTCCATCTTTCAGGACTTTTTTATTCAAGCGGAGGAACGGGCTGGTTCATTAGTTCACTCGGGGTCACCGACATAAGAGCAATAACGCTGAACGGAAATTTCATTCTCGCGGGAGCAGGCAGCAATGCGGGCGTGCACGTATCGAACAATAACGGTAATAACTGGACGGCTTCCTCGCTCAACAACAAATCTGTTTACGCCCTCGCGCTGAACGGAAGCAGGGCTTACGCGGGCACGGGGAGCGGAATCTACCGCTCCGTTGACAGCGGCTATACCTGGACTCAGACTTCGGTTAACAACGAACTGATTCAGTCGCTCGCCGTAATCGGAGAGAACGTTTTCGCGGGTAGCGAAACAAACGGCGTTTATTTCTCGAGCAATAACGGGACAAACTGGTCGCTGATAAACGACGGTCTCGGAAGCATGGGAATTTATTCCCTTTACATATTCAATAACTACATACTCGCTGGAGCATCTGCCAACGGTGTTTACAGAAGACCTCTCGGCGAACTCACGGGAATTACCGCGGAAGAAACTCCGCGCAGGTTTTCATTATCGCAGAACTATCCCAACCCGTTCAATAGTTCTTCAAAAATCAGTTTTGAAATCGCGAAACAGGGCGGCGTTAAACTGGAAGTGTTCGACATTACGGGGAAGAAATTAATGACGCTCGTTAACCGGACTCTCACGCCCGGCTTGTATGAAGAACATTTCGACGGCTCTCAACTAACATCCGGCGTGTATTTTTATAAACTCGTTGCGAACAACTTTGCTGAAACTAAAAAAATGCTGATTGTAAAATAAGATCTACGGTAATTTGTAATTCTATTTGCCTGTGTAATGCAGCGCGTTAAAATAACGCAAAACGGGCATTATTACGTTTTCCGCGTCTTATACATCCCTCACTTTGTACGTTATATTCTTTTGTATGATATTATTCATTAATGGTAATTTTATAAATGGATTCTCTATCAAAACAAGCCGGCGCCGCGTAGATATGTATTGCATATTATATGATTTTGACATATTTTTATATGTCGATATGATTAAACATATAAAAATAAAGCCTCCTAATAATTTCCTTCCCTGCGAACCGTGCATGGAACTGCTGAGAGCGCTTGCCGACAAGACGAGACAGGAAATTATAGTCTTGTTCATAAAGAAAAAAGAGTTGTGCGTGAATGATATCGCGAAAGAGTTTTCACTGTCGCGTCCGACTATATCCCATCATCTGAGTCTTATGAAAAGAGCAAAACTGCTTAACACGCGAAAGGAAGGAAAGGAAGTTTACCATTCAATCAATAAGAAATATATTTCGGATACTTTGTCATCGGTTTTAAACAGCATAAACAACTGCTGCTGATTTTTTTTGAGTTTATATGTCGATATGTTTAAACATATAGATATATTATTTCATAAATTAAAAAGGAAAATAAATGGAAAACCAGGAAGAAATCAAACGGGCTGTTAGAGATGAATACAGCAGAAGAGTCGAAAAATTCAATAAAAAGAATAACTCTTCCTGCTCGACCTGCATGCCCGAGAAGGATTTTACGATTGTCGGAGATAAATACTCTAAACTCGACGGGTACAATCCCGACGCGGATATGGGTCAGGGCTGCGGCTTGCCGACTCAATTCGCTAAAATCAGGAAAGGTGACACAGTGCTTGACCTCGGCTGCGGCGCGGGTAATGACTGTTTCATTGCAAGATCGGTCGCGGGTGAGAACGGAAGAATAATCGGGCTCGATATGACCGAAGCAATGATAGAAAAAGCCAAAGAAAATGCCGGAAAACTCGGATACAAAAATATGGAATTCATTCTCGGCGAAATCGAGAACATTCCTCTCCCGTCAAACACCGCTGATGTTATAGTTAGTAATTGTGTTCTGAATCTTGTACCGGACAAGAAAAAGGCTTTTTCTGAAATTCACAGGGTCCTGAAACCGGGCGGACACTTCAGCATCTCCGATATGGTGCTCGTCGGGTCGCTGCCAAAAGAACTCCGTGAGTCGATTAAATTGTACGCTCAGTGCGTAAGCGGCGCCGTGTCAAAAGACGAATACCTTGGCATCATTTACGAACAGGGCTTTCAGAATGTGATTCTGCAGAAGGAAGAAAGAATTACGATTCCGGAGGACAAACTTCCCGAATTTCTCTCGGGAAAAGAAATCAATCTCCTGCGCGGCAGCGATGTAAAGGTTCTCAGCATTACTGTTTACGGAGAAAAATTCTAAGTCTCCGGGGATGTCTCGAAATGAATGCCCGCAAAATTATCCGACACAAAGAAGAAACCTGCCTATCGCAGGTTTCTTTTTATTCGATTCAAAATTACAATATAAAGGTTTAACCTGAGTATAATCTCCTCAGCCGCAAGCGATAACAGTAATCTCCTTCGCCGTAAGGCTGCCGTGTATAAGATTTACCATCTTGCCCTTTGTCTCCGACATTCTTGACAAATCGTTTATGACCGATTCACGGGAGTCTCCCCGTTTTAACGGGGGACTCTCGGTAACGAAATATACATTACCCC
>CAZOQR010000105.1:0-2913 GCA_964581915.1 uncultured Ignavibacteriaceae bacterium
GCAATGGAGCCGGGTCTTTGCACGCTTCATTACGGTCAGACGATTTTCGAAGGTTTGAAGGCGTTCAGGCGTGTTGACGGAAAAGGCGCGAACCTTTTCAGAGGCGACATGAACGCGAAGCGGCTCAACCGCTCGGCGTCGCTTGTCTGCATTCCCAATTACGACGTACCGACATTGATAGACGGAATGAAGGAACTCATAAAGATTGACAACAAGTTCATACCGAATCAGAAAGGTCAGTCGCTGTATCTTCGTCCTGTGGTTTTCGGAAGCGGAAATTTCCTCGGCGTAACGGCTTCGTCGGAGTACCTGCTCATCGTGATGACGTCTCCCGTAGCGTCTTATTACGCGGCGGGGCTTAATCCCGTGAAGATAATGGTAAGCGACGACCACGTACGCGCCGTAAAGGGCGGAGTCGGGGCGGCAAAGACGGCGGCCAATTATGCGGCTTCACTTTTCGCGGGAATGGACGCGCACAAGAAGGGATTCTCGCAGGTTCTGTGGCTTGACGGCGTTAACAGGAAGGACATTGACGAGGTAGGCGCGATGAACATAATGTTCGTGATAGACGGAGAACTGATTACTCCTTCGCTCGAGAAGGGGACGGTGCTCGCGGGTGTAACACGCGACACGGTTCTTACATTAGCGAGAGAATGGGGAATGAAAGTGACGGAAAGAAACATCACGATTGACGAAGTGACGGAAGCGCACAAGAGCGGAAGACTTCAAGAAGCGTTCGGAACGGGAACTGCGGCAGTGATTTCACCCGTCGGGCAGTTGACATACAAAGGGAACGACATGATCATAAACGACATGAAGATAGGACCGGTTTCGCAGAAATTCTACGATACGATAACGGGAATACAGTACGGCGAAATCGAGGACAAGCATAACTGGAACATACACGTTACTTTTTAAATCGCAATAATTATTATATATGATTATCTTAACCCGTGCTCAGGCACGGGTTTTTTAATTTAAAATTTGAAAGCAATGAAAACTTTATTATACACGGCGCTGGTTTTTGCTTTCATTTCTTTTTCCTGCGGGGAGAAAGCGAAAAACAACGTAACCGAAGTAAATAAGAAGGCGCCGGTTGAAATAAAAACCGACCGTGTAGAAATGTTCGCGTCGGACAACATCCGTTTAGCCGGAAACTATATTTACGGCGCGGGCAGCGAAAAAACGCGTCAGCCGCTCATAGTACTTATTCATCAGTTCCGCTCGAACAAGGAGCAATGGTCGAAGAATTTCACGGACAGTCTTGTATTAAAAAATTACAAGGTAATGGCGTTTGATTTGCGCAGTCACGGAGAATCGGACAAGGCGAAGGTTGAGATTGAAAAACTTCTGACAGACCCCGAGCAGACGCCGAAGGATGTTGACGCGGTGATGAAATGGGCGTATAATAATGAGGGTGTTGACACGACAAAAATCGGGTTTGCAGGCACTTCGATAGGCGGGGCTCTGAGTTTTTACGGAAGGCTTAAAGGCGGCAAATCGGCGGTTTTAGTATCGACAGGGAAGTTGACTTTCGCTCCGCTCACGGGTTATGACGACAGGATGATGACTCTGACGAGACCGCTTCTGCGGATTTCGAATGTAATGCTTATTGCGGGAGACGGTGACGGCGAGCACGCGGGCGAGAACAAGGAAATCCGTGACAATTTCCTCATAAATCCAATGGAACTGAAGATATATAATTCGGAAAAACACGGCAAGGACTTAATAATACAATACCCTGAAATATATTCATTAATCATAAACTGGTTCGGAAAGACACTGTAAAATGGATGAAGGCGGCATCTGGTTCCTTATAATAGCGGCAACGGTAGTAATAATTCTGGTCACATTTCTGACTTCGGTCACGGTTTTGCACAAGAAATTTGTAGAAAAACCCGTGGAGAAGATGGAGAACAAAGACGGGGAAAATGCTCAAGATAAATAAGCATAACTTCTATAAAAATATATAGGATAAACTTTATCGCCTAAACTTTATTCTTCTGCCTGAATATTTCGTAAAGAAAAACGGCGGAAGACACCGAAGCGTTAAGCGAGTTGAACCCTCCTGACATAGGAATCCTGACGAGTTCGTCGCAATTATCCCTTAAAGATTTTCTTATGCCTTTCCCTTCGCTGCCTATGATAAGGCAGAGGGGTTTTCTGAAGTCGAATTCAAAGGTCGTGCTTGATGCCTGTATGTCGGCGCCAATAACCGTGTAGGCGTTTTGCTTGAGTATTTTAATTACGTTATTGAGATTGGTTTCCTTAGCAATCGGTATATAATTCACGGCGCCGGAAGAGGTTTTTACGACAGTATGGTTGACTTCCACGGAATTATGGCGGGGAATTATTATGCCGTCGGCTCCGAGACAGACAGCGGAGCGAATTATAGCCCCGAAATTATGCGGGTCGGTGATTTCGTCGAGAATGAGGAGCAGGGGAAGTTGAATTTTTTCAATGTCCTCGAGAAGTTTTTTTACCGGAGTATATTCGAAGTCCTTAATGAATCCGATAACTCCCTGAGCGATGCCTTCTTTTTTATTCTTGGTATGGAAATATTTTTCGAAGTCGAATTTGTTCAGGAAAATTCTGCGTATGCCGTTTTCCTCGGCGAGGTTCAGTATTTCCTTGAGTCTGGATTCGGGTTTTACGGTTTTCAGGAATATTATTTTATTGAAATCTTTTGGCGAAGATTTTAGTGTTTCGAGTATAGGGTTTTTGCCGATTACTATCATATCAAGAATTTTATTCAATATACGTTATATGGATGTGGAAATAAATTCACGGGATTTGACACATATACGGTATTCAGAGGACTGTCAGGAGGTAACCCTCCTAACGAAAAGGCGGGCAGGCTCCTGACAGTCACATAATTTCGATGCCGCCCCTTCGAGGCTTATATCTTAACCA
>CAZOQR010000105.1:3013-9634 GCA_964581915.1 uncultured Ignavibacteriaceae bacterium
CTCCTGACAGTCACATAATTTCGATGCCGCCCCTTCGAGGCTTATATCTTAACCAGATTTGATTGCTAAAATCAGTACACGAACCAGAAAGTGCATCTGCCGACCAAATCGGATTTCTTTTCCACGTCGAGCGGGCTTTTATCCTTATAGAAAGTCATCCACACGTTGGGCATTACGTGAAAGTTTTTCAGAGGAATTATGTCTATACCAACGGACACGAAATTTTCACGGAATCCCGCATAACCTTTATTGCTGTTCGGGTCGAAGTAATCGTATCTTGCGAAGGCGTTAAGAACTTCGGTTTCCTCCCTGTCGGTTTTTCTGAGAAGGTTATATCTGGTATGCACCGATACTCCGAACGGATTCACCGGAGCGAGTCCGCCGTCGGCGTTATTCCTGCACTGGAAGACGGGTTCGAGAGTGAACTCGCTGTGTTTGCCCTTATAGCCGAGCAGTCCTTTGACAGTATATCTGTACATATCGTTAGCGCCCGCCTGATAGTCGAAGAAACCTTCGATGACGAAATCTCCGAACAGTTTCGCGTTGAGCGAAGCGTAGTATTTGAGGTATCTTGAAACGGCGGGGTTAAGACCTTTTCCGTTAGCGATCATAACGAGATACCCGTATTTGCTTTCCCTGTCGAAATTTCCTTTCATCATAACGCCGATATCCACGGCGGATTCGAGACCGTTCTTATCCGCGATAGTTTTTTCGACCGGCCTGTATCCGTACATTTTCTCGGATTGTCCCCATACGTAAGCCGGAGTAGGCATCAGTCCGAAAAGGAAACTTGAATAGGGCACGACGTTTTTCCATTCGAGATTGGCATCGTACATCAGGAAACTGACCTTGTTGTCGAGTTTCGAAATATCGTTTGATTCCATTCCGATATTTCCGATGAAATCATCGGTGAACGTATGTTCGTAATGAAGGCGCGTCCTGCGTATCATAAAGCCCTGAACATCTTTATTATACTGCGAATACTGTCCCGAACTTCCGGATGAGTCGCCGTTTATTTTATAGAAATAATCACCGAACAGCACTCCGTTGAATTTTCCTTTTGGTTTTTCCTGAGCGTACAGGAGGCTGAACGACAGCAGGCAAATGAACAAGAATAAAAATTTTTTCATTATCACTCCCAAATAATATTTTAATAATCTTTAATGTTATTTCCTTTTTCGTTAGCGGTCTTGTTCCACATTGGAATTACGTCGTTTATGAAGACCGATTTTGCTTTATAAAGGCTGTCCATATTCAGGCCTATAAACTGCTGCGCTTTCAGTTTCGTGGAGATATCGGGCATTTGAACGGGCAGTTTCACGTTTTGCCTGATAAGAATTTCTGTCAGCAGGTTAAGCGCTTCCTGACTTTTCTGAATTGACGTTCCGAGAATTCTCGCGCATTCGAGCGGAGCGTGGAACGAACCGCCGTGCGAAGCCGCGACGAAATCCCATCTCCATTGCGCGTGGCGAATCAGTGTAAGAACGGGTTTCATCTGCTCTTCGGTCGCGCCGTTATCCCAGGCTGTTTTCGCTGTGATGTGGGCTTTTGAAAGGTTGCCGGCGGCGATTTTGCCGAGTTCGAAAACTTTATCCTGTCTGTCCTGCACGTTATTAACGAGAATATTTTCGCTTTCCCTGTGGCATACCTGGCAGGAATTCGCGACGTTGTTAAGCGGACTCTGCACGTGGTGGTCGGTGAACTTAATTCCGCCTTCGCTCCTGTAGGGCATGTGGCAGTCGGCGCAGGTAACGCCCCGTTGGCCGTGAATTCCCATCTGGAAGAGTTCGAAATCGGGGTGCTGGGCTTTCAGCATCGGAGCGCGGCTAAGTTTATGCGTCCAGTCGGTGAATTCGTATTCGTCATAATATTTCTCAATGTCTTCGACGTTAAAGCCCTTGTCCCACGGAAAAGTGAGGTACTTTTCTTCCTTGCCTTTGAAATAGTATTCGACGTGACACTGAGCGCAGACAAGATTTCTCATTTCATTGTGCGTGGCTTTCTTTATATCCCTGCCCTGTCTCTGGAATGCTTCGACGAGAGCGGGGCGCGAAATTCTTAGGTTCATCGTCTTGTTGTCGTGGCAGTCCTGACATCCTATAGGATTAACGATTTCCGCGCCAAGGTCCTTCCATTGTTTCTTATAGAACTCGCCGATGCCGAGTTGGTTCATCATTCGCGGCACGTCGGGACTCTTGCAGGTCCAGCAGGTAGCGGGCTGGGGGACATCGGTTCTTAAAGTTCTTCTGATGTCATTAATCGCCCAATAATGTCCACGGCTCTGGCTGTAGTCGCGTGAGAAAGCATAGCCCGCCCAGAGAATCACGAGGTCGGGATATCTTTCGAGCATGTCAATTGTTGCTGAGCCGCCGTGCTTGCTGGCGAATGAAGTATCCTTTGTCTGAAGGTAAGTCTGGTATTCTCTGGGATAATTTTCACCCCAGACTTCATTTTTCGGTTCCCAATCTGAAATCGGTTTCACATTCTGAATTATCAGATTAGATTCGCTTCTCCGCTCAATAATAGTGCTTGCGAAGAGACCGATAATAAAAACTACTACGACCGTAGCGCCGTAAAGGACCCAGCCAAGCCAGGGTTTTGCCTTAATTTTGTCGGATATGCTCATAGTTTTATGATTAATATTTTAAATTTATTTTTTATTCAAAGCCTTATCGAGCCAGTCGGGAAGCACCGGCGATAACTTCGGCACGCTTGCATACGGAAAAGAAGAAAGGCTGCTGACCCTACCGTGCGGGATTTCCCTGTGGCAGGACCAGCATCTTATCGTTTCTTCCGATTCATTCTCTTCATCCATCCTGCCGCTACCGATGCTGTGATAATATCCCATACGGACATCGTGGCACCGTTCGCAATTCTCTTCGACAACTTCCTTTCCCGCGTCTTTAATGAGTATTACCTGAGGCTCGAGCCTGAACGTGAACATCGTAGTATGTCTCAGTCCGTCCTTGGCCTTGAAGAAATACTTGCTGAAAATATTATCGTGAGGAACGTGGCAGTCGTTGCAGGTCGCAACGCGCGCGTGCGAACTGTGCTGCCAGGAAGCGTATTGCGGGAACATAACGTGGCAGTTCACGCATACGTCAGGATTATCGGACATATACGAAGAGGCATTGCTTATGTGAAAAACGAGAACAGCGAAGCCCGTCAGAATTCCCAGAGCAATTATTACGGGAACTTTCCACCTGTCGGGCGGAATCAATATACGAATAAGTTTTTTCATAGCATAATCAGATAAAATGGTCTGCTTAAATATATACAAAATTATGCAAATAATAAAAGAACTAATTAGTCTCCTGTAAACTTTTCAGGCAGGGTAATTATTATTTTGCATTTCATATAACAGGACGGATTTATAATTTATGAAATGGCATATGAGAGGTACATAGATGAATTCGAAAAGCATTTTCCCGGGACAAGGTTCGAGAAAGGCGCGCTGTACGTAGTTGCGACGCCGATCGGAAACCTCGAGGACATATCATTCCGCGCCTTGCACGTTCTGAAGAACGCTGATGCAATCGCGTGCGAGGATACGCGTGTCACGTCAGTACTGCTGAACAGGTACGGAATTAAATCGAGGCTTGTCAGTTATTACGCGAAAGTGGAAGACTCAAAGATGGATTTTCTTGTCAGTGAACTAAGGGGCGGAAAGACTGTGGCGCTTGTATCGGACGCGGGAACTCCAGGAATATCGGACCCGGGCGCGGGAATAATCGCGGAGTGCGTGAAGGAAGGAATAAAGGTCATATCCATACCGGGCGCGACGGCACTGATTCACGCTTTGGTTATTTCGGGATTTGAAAGCAGGAATTTTTACTTTCAGGGATTTCTTCCTCAGAAGGGAAGAGAGAACCTTTTCGGAAGGCTGAGGGCAATCAGGATGCCTATAGTCATATACGAGTCGAAGTTCAGAATCCGGAAAACACTGACTGAAATGTCAAAATTCTTCGGGAACAAGGAAGTATCGGTTTCGAGGGAATTATCGAAAATGCACGAAACCACTTACAGGGGGACAATGAATGAGTTAGCGGGAAATGTATCCGCGATAAAGGAAAAAGGAGAATTCACTTTAGTAATAAATAATATATAATTTTTGTGATGAAGGAAATCAGAGTAAGATACGCGCCGTCGCCGACCGGATACGTTCACATAGGAAATCTGAGAACAGCGCTTTACAATTATCTTTTCGCGAAGAACGAAGGCGGGAAGTTTATTTTAAGGATAGAGGACACCGACCAGACGAGAAAAGTCGAAGGCGCGGTGGAGAACATAATCAGCGTGTTGAAATGGGCGGGTCTTGATTATGACGAAGGACCTTCGAAGGAAGGCGATTGCGGACCATACTATCAGTCGCAGAGACTTGATATATATAACGAGCACGTGAAAACGCTTCTCGAAAAGAAGAAAGCGTATTACTGTTTCTGCACGCCGGAAAGACTGACAGCGCTGCGTGAAGAGCAGCAAAGACAGAAACTGCCTCAGACTAAATACGACAAGCGATGCCTGCATCTGACAGACGAGGAAGTACGGAAAAATATCGACTCGGGAATGCCGCACGTCATCCGTTTGAACGTGGAGCAAGGTCAGACTATAAAGTTCAGGGATTACGTGAGGGAAGACGTCGAATTTCAAAGCGATATGGTTGACGACCAGATACTGATGAAGTCGGACGGTTTCCCGACGTATCATCTTGCGAATGTTGTTGACGACCATCTGATGAGAGTGAGCCACGTCATACGAGGCGAGGAATGGCTTCCGTCGACGCCGAAGCACGTTCTGCTTTACGAGGCGTTCGGATGGGAAAAGCCCGTGTTCGCCCATCTGCCTTTGCTTTTGAATCCAGACAGGTCAAAACTAAGCAAGCGGCAGGGAGACGTGGCGGTTGAGGATTACAGGAAGAAGGGTTACCTGAAAGAAGCGCTGATTAATTTCATAGCGCTGCTCGGCTGGACGGCGGGAGACGACAGGGAGTTTTATTATCTTGACGAACTGATAAGCAGTTTTTCGCTTGAAAGGATAAACAAGTCGGGCGCGGTATTCGATATTGAGAAACTTAACTGGCTTAACGCGGAGCATCTGAGGGCAAAGCCCGACACTGAAATTTTGTCGATGCTGAGAGAAGAACTGAAGGAATCGAAATATTCCGGACAAGAACTTACTGATGAATATATACTGAAAGTAATAGAGGCAATGAAGCCCCGGGTATCATTTGTAAAAGAATTCATTTCGAACTGCGCATATTTTTATGAAGACCCTGAAACGTATGAAGAAGCATCCGTAAAAAAGGGATGGAAGCCGCAGTCGTCCGACATTCTGAAGAAGTTCGCTGAAAAAATATCCGTGTTTAAAAATCCGATGAAAGAGGATTACGAAGCAGCATTGAAGAGCACGGCGCAGGAAATGTCCGTAGGAAACGGCGCTGTGATTCATCCGTTAAGGCTGGCGGTTTCCGGAGTAAGCGGGGGACCCGGAATTTTTGATATATGTTTCATTTTAGGAAAAGACAGAACTCTATCAAGAATCCGCAAGGCGACAGAAATACTGGGGTAATCGTTTTAAAAATATTCTGGCAATGACACCGCGAATTATTTGCCCGCGGTTCTTGATTTTTTTACAATGCCCATACCGACCGCAAGCAGTACTATCCCGATAGCAGACGAAGGGACATCGAGTTTAAGCCCGAATATGTAATTAACCGCGTTGAACAGTATCATTAAAGAACCCAATACAACTAACACATAACCGAAGATTTTTTTTGTTTCCTGAGTGACAGGCATACGTCTTATAATTAATTTTTTACGAATCTGTTTATTCAATATATAAAAGAAACAGGAATCAATTCAAAACTCTGCTTAGTTCTTTAATGTTGAGGCGCGTAGGAATCCCGGATTTGTGCCAGTGTTTTTCGCATCCGCTGAAATCGAGCAGCACGCACTGCGCGCAGACGTCATACCTTTTCAGTTCCCAACCGCCTTCGACCAGCGAAGGAACGCAGGCAACTGCTACGACACCGCGTTTCGGCGTTCCGGGTTTCGGAGCCCAGAGCGACAAATCGGACGAGTGAGGAATTATGAAGACCTCGTAGTTTTCTCTCACACCTTTTTTTCTTAACGCGTTAACGCCGCATCCGCTGTCGCAATCCATGCATTTCAAGCCTTCGCGGACTTTAAGCCCTTTGCACTTTTTAATATCTCTGCGCATGCATCCGGGCAGAAGCAGAGCCTTTTCATCCGTTTCGAGGTAACCTTTTCTGAAAGCGCGGTTCATTATTTCCGCTCCGACCATATTGAGATGGTATTCCTCCCTGGTTCTTCCGCATTGAAATCTGTCTTCCCGCCAGTGATATTTTTTACCCGATGAAGCGAGAAAACTTTCGACGTTCTCAGTATATTTCCCGATTGCCATACGGGATTTTTCAATGAACGAATCCACGGCTTTGAACATAGAATCACGTCCTTTATCCCAGTAGGACTGCGGAAGCGTGTCCAGAAAAGCCCTCCATCGTATGAATCTGAAAGACTGCTCCCTGAATTCGCCTGTCGATTCGAGAAAGAGACAAAGTTTATCTATGTCTTTTAAATCGGGAGTATTATTCGCAGAAGC
>CAZOQR010000106.1:0-9615 GCA_964581915.1 uncultured Ignavibacteriaceae bacterium
GGGTGATTTTGTTCAGACAAAGAAGATGGTTTTGATAAAGTAAATTTTTAAAAGCGGAGATGTCCGGTAAGCGGCATCTCCGTTTTTTCTCTTGATTAAATTGAGATTTCGGTTGATGAAAAAATGATAAAAAAATAAATGTCCGAAATTTGTCCGGAATCGGCAATTAGATTAAAGAATATTTACAATTTAGTATTGAAATAATGATTCATATTTTTTAATTTATCCTTAATTGTTCTTTTATAATAAAGTAAAAAGGGAGTAGAAATGCTCAAGAACGGAAAGTTACTGTTATTATCCGTAATTGTCCTTACTGTTGCGATGATAACCGGATGTTCCGCTACGAGAGATCTCTCTGATAACGGCTCGGAATTAACTTCGAAGATTAAAGGTGCCAATGTTTACAAGAATTCCAAAGAATTAGTAGCCACCAGTACCTTAGTTAAAAAATCTTCAATCTCGAAGAGTAGTCTCGAATCATTATCAAGTTCTCTGATTGGTTACGTTCCTTCATCCAACAATTCATCTGAAATGGTCAGCGATGAAGTAATGTACAAAGTAATTGAATACCTAAACACTCCGTACTTATGGGGTGGAACTTCAAAAAGAGGAATAGATTGTTCAGGTTTCGTTCAGGCTGTGATGTATCAGTCGCTCGGCGTAATGCTGCCGAGAACTTCATACGAACAGTCGAACGTCGGTACTGATGTAACGAGAAGCGAATTGAAATTCGGAGATTTGCTTTTCTTCGATACGATGCACAGAGGCAGAGTTACACACGTCGGTATCTATTTAAGCGATGGATATTTCGTCCATTCCGGTTCAAGGACCGGGGTAGCAGTCGCTTCACTCGATTCCGACTTTTATTCGGGTGTGTTCCTGAAAGCAAAGAGAGTCATTCAGGAGTAATCTTTAAGGAGTTCATTAAAAAGTCTCATTTCCATTGAAGGATTTGAGACTTTTTATTTTATATGAGAAATTTCATAATCAAAAATCTGGTTAATTCTTTGCTGATAGTTTTCGGCGTGCTGACCGTTTCTTTCATACTGACGTTTCTTCTGCCGGGCGACCCCGCGAAGATGATGCTCGGACAGCGCGCGGACGAAGAGTCCGTGCAGTCGGTGAGAAAGGAACTCGGTCTCGATAGACCCTTATACGAGCAGTACACGTCATTTATCGTGAGAGCCGCTAAATTCGACTTCGGCAAATCATACATTACAAACAGAGACGTCGCTTCAACGATACTTGAAAAATTTCCCGCGACAATCATTCTATCCATAGCCGCTATGATATTCGCCGCTTTCGTAGGAATTCTCGCGGGGGTTATATCGTCAGTCAAGCCCTATACTTTTTACGATTACATATCCACGGTTATTTCCCTGTTCGGGATTTCAATGCCTCAGTTCGTTCTCGCGCTCCTGATGGTTTACATATTCGGAGCGGAGTTGAAATGGTTTCCCATTTCGGGTTACATCGACGGGGGATGGCAGTATCTCGTTCTTCCCGCTTTCGCGCTTGCATTGCGACCCATGGCAATCACCGCGAGGATTACCCGCACTTCAATGCTCGAAGTGCTGGGAAAGGATTACATAAAGACAGCCCGCGCGAAAGGGCTTTCGGAGTTCAGGGTCGTTATGAAGCACGCGCTTAGAAACGCGCTCAATCCGACCGTTACCGCGTTAAGTTCGTCTTTCGCCGCTACGCTCGGCGGAGTATTCTTCATCGAGTACATATTCAACTGGCCGGGCATCGGCTCGCTCGCGATGGATTCGATAATGAAACTCGATTTTCCGATGATACAGGGAAGCATACTTTTCAGCGCGGTGATTTTCGTAATAATAAATTTTCTCGTGGATATAGCGTACGCGTATCTCGACCCGAAGGTGAAACTTGGATAAGCAGGAAACAAATATTGAAAGGGGCAGAAGCCTTTGGTATTACTCGTACAGGAGATTCAAACGGCATAAACTCGCGGTATCGGCTTTCTTCTTTTTATGCATACTCATAATCGCCGCAGTTTTCGCCCCGCTGATTTCTCCGTACGACCCTGACAGGCAGCTGCTTGAGTTTACTTCTAAGCCGCCTATGTTCAGTTCTATGGTTCTTCTGAAGAAGGATAACGGCGCGGAAAAAATAATTCCGGTAAAAAAATTAATTTCCGAAGACGATAAATCGGTGAAGTACGTCGATTACACCGATAAGGAAATCACAGAAAGCATCGACGCGTTCGCGAAGAGGGACGGCAATTGCGTTTTTGAAATGAAGTTTATTCTCGGCACTGACAGATTCGGGAGGGACATATTAAGCCGTCTGATTTACGGCGCGCGAATAAGTTTATCCGTCGGACTGATTTCGCAGGGCATAGCGCTTCTTCTCGGAGTTTTTCTCGGTTCAATCGCGGGTTATTTCAGGGGAGCGCCCGACAGGCTTATAATGTGGCTTGTAAACGTCGTGTGGGCTTTTCCGTCGATACTTCTCGTTATAGCGATATCGATAGTTCTCGGCAAGGGATACTGGCAGGCGTTTGTCGCTATAGGTTTGACGGGATGGGTTGACATCGCGCGGGTAATCCGCGGGCAGATTATTTCGATTCGCGAAAGCGAGTACGTCGAGGCGGCGCGCGCGGCGGGATTCGGCAGCGCCCGTATAATTTTAAGGCACGTTTTGCCTAATTCTTTTTCTCCGGTTATAGTAACTTCAACGGTCGGGCTTGCGAACGCGATTATTTTCGAATCGAGCCTGAGTTTTCTCGGACTCGGCGTTCAGCCGCCGACTGCAAGTTGGGGGCAGATGGTTTTTGACGGTTACAAATTTTTAATCACGGGAACAAATTTCGGGATGGTCTTATTCCCGTCGCTCGCGATACTTCTCGCTGTATTCGCGGTTAATCTTATTGGCGACGGATTAAGAGACGCGTTCGACCCGAAACTTAAAAAATAGTAAAATGGAGAACAACGGAAATGCGAATTTCCGCTACGTGTATTTCCTTAAGAATCTGAAGAATGCGGGAGATGTAAGGATAAGGAGGATTCTTGAGGTTTACAGGAACGCGGATATGCTCGAATCGGCGTCCGATTTCGACCTCATAAGGATTGAAGGAATAAACAAGAGTATCATTGACGGCATTCACGCGCTGTTCAAAAGCAGGAGGGAAATTTTTCAGGCAGCGGATACTATGCTTGAAATATCGGAGAGCAAGGGAATAAAACCTGTAACGTTACTCGACCGCGGATATCCGGAAAACTTAAAGAACATATACGACCCGCCGCCTGTTTTATACTGCAAAGGGGAACTTTCGGAGCGTTTGAATCATTCAATTAGTATCGTCGGTACGCGTTATCCTTCCGATTACGGAAGAAAAGCCTGCCTTGACATCGCGGGCGAGTTGTCGTCTGACGGAATTCCGATAGTGAGCGGGTTGGCGATGGGCATAGATTCGACGGCGCACAAAGCGGCGCTTGACGCGGGAAGTCTTACATACGCCGTCCTCGGCGGAGGAATTGACAGAATATATCCTCCGGGTAACAAGCCGCTGTCAGAGAGAGTAGCAGCGCAGGGTGCGTTGTTATCGGAATTCGATACGGGTGTTCAGGCGGAGAGGATGAATTTCCCGAGACGTAACAGAATTATCAGCGGTCTTTCGCTCGGAACTGTTATAATCGAATCGGGACTCAAGGGCGGCTCCCTGATTACCGCGGAATTCGCTATTGACCAGAACAGGGAGGTGTTCGCGGTGCCCGGAAATATCGGCTCGCGGAAATCGGAGGGCTGCAACAACCTTATAAAAAAAGGCGCGGCGAAACTGATAATGTCCGCGGAAGACATAGTTTCGGAGTTGAGTTACAAACTGCGCGGCGTTCTCGATAAAAAAATAAATCCGAAGCCGGCGAAGGAAATTCCGCAGATGAGCGTGTTCGAGACAAAAATTTACGCCGCTCTCGACGGAGAAGAGCCCGCGCACATAGACAAAATCAGTGAAATGACGGGCTTGAATATATCGGACTGCCTCGTTAACTTATTAATGATGGAGTTCAAGGGATTCGTAATCCAGATTCCGGGTAAATATTTTTTAAAGAGATGACGGAAGAAGAATACAATATTGACGAGAGGATATTCTCGGTAAATTTTTCCTGCAACGCGGAAAAGTGCAAGGGCGCATGCTGCACCGTTGAAGGTACGCTCGGAGCACCGCTAAACGGAAGCGAAATCGCCGAAATCGCCTATTCGTACGAATACGCGAAGAAATACCTGAGCGATGTAAACAGGGAAGTTATCGACAGGGAGGGATTCTACGTCGTCTATGACGGCAGAATCTGGATGAACTGCGTTAACAACAACGACTGCGTGTTTTCGTACTACGACGGGGACATCGCGAAGTGCAGCCTGCAGAAAGCATACAACAACGGGGAAATCAAGTTCAAGAAACCGGTATCCTGCGAACTTTTCCCGATAAGAGTAGGAGGAGAAAAAGGTAACGAATTAAGGTACGAAAAATCGTATTTTTGCGAAGATGCATTGGTGAAAGGCGAAAGTGAAAAAATTCCGATATTTGAGTACGTTAAGGACGCCGTGATAAGACGTTTCGGAACAGAATTTTATAACAGGTACACAAAAGCAAATAAAGATAAATGTTAAAACAGACACAATCTCAAAAGCAGCTTCAAAAGTTAATACCGCAGATAATACAAAAACAGAATCTGCTTGCGATACCTACGATTGCTCTGGAGCAAATGGTGAAACAGGAACTCGAGATGAATCCGTTCCTCGAAGAGTCCGACGAACTAATCGAGGAACAGACTCTCGACGAGGAATCACCCGTTGAGACCGAAACAGAGAAGGAAGAAGCGGCGGGCGAAGAGCCGGTTGAAAAGACAAGCAAGGAAGACGAGGAATTCGATACGGACGATTTCGTAGATTCCGATTATGAAGGATACAAGGCGAGCGAGGATACGAGCACGAAAGAGCGCGTCAATTACGAAAACATGTGGAGTTCGAAAGTTACGCTGAAGGATAATCTTCTCACACAACTGCATCTGTCAGAACTTACCGAGAGAGAAATGTTCATCGGCGAAGAACTTATATGGTCGCTTGACGACGAGGGCTATTTCAGGGACAACCCCGAAGAGATAGCCGCAGACCTTGATAAGCAGAGATCTGAATCAGGATATACGGGAGAGACTTTCACGTCAGAAGAAATACTGAAAGTTCTGAAAGTCATTCAGACTTTTGAACCCGTTGGAATAGCCTCAAGGAACCTGAGCGAATGCCTGATAGCGCAGTTGGAGGACCTTGAACTCGACGAGCCTCTTAAAAGAAAATGCATAGACATACTGAAGAACAACTTCGAGGAATTCAGGCTTAAGAACTATGAGAAACTGATGAAGGAATACGGCATCAGCATTGAAACTGTCAACAGGATTTTTGAAGTAATTTCGAAATTGAATCCGAAGCCGGGCTACCTGCTCGACACTTCGGACAACATATACATCTATCCCGACATCCTTGTTTACAAGGAGAACGACGAATACAAGGTTGAACTTAACGACAGGTCGGTGCCTTCTTTGAAACTGAACGAGATGTACAGCAGCCTTATAAAGGTGAAGGACAAGAAGGCAAAGGATTTCATCAAGACTAATTTCGAAAGGGCGAAGTGGTTTCTTGAATCGCTGAGGTCGAGGAAAGAGACACTGATGAAGGTTATGTACGCCATATTAATAAGGCAAAGGGAATTCTTCGACCTGAAAGGGAAGAACCTGAAACCCATGCTCGAGAAGGAAGTCGCCGAGGACATATCGATGGACATATCAACCGTCAGCCGCACGGTGCGCGGGAAGTACGTTCAGACGGATTTCGGAATATTCGAACTGAAGCATTTCTTCAGTTATCATCTCAAGACTGACATGGGCGACGACATCTCGACGAAGGAAGTAAGGAACAGAATAGCGGAACTGATACAGGGCGAAAACGCGAGTTCGCCGTTAACGGACGATGAACTCACGACTGAACTTAACAAGGCGGGATACAAGATAGCGCGGCGCACGGTCGCGAAATACAGGGAATCGCTGAAAATTCCCGTGGCAAGGCTAAGAAGAAAATTATAACGGATGAACGAAAGAAAAATCAAGTCAACCACAGTCATCGGATTGATTCGCAACGGAAAGCCCGTAATAGGAAGCGACGGGCAGGTGACGATGGGCAGCACCGTGATGAAACACACGGCGAAAAAAGTAAGAAAGATATACAACAATCAGGTGCTCGTCGGTTTCGCGGGCGCGACATCGGACGCGTTCACGCTTTTTGAAAGATTCGAGGGAAAACTCGAACAGTACAAGGGCAACCTTCTGAGAGCCGCGACGGAACTCGCGAAGGAATGGCGCACGGATAAATACCTGAGAAAACTCGAGGCGCTTCTCGCTGTCGTGGGAAAAGACAAGACTCTCATAATATCCGGAACGGGCGACGTTATTGAGCCCGACGACGGAATCGCCGCGATAGGCTCGGGAGGCGAGTTCGCGTACGTGGCGGCGAGAGTAATGCTGAAATACACTAAACTCTCAGCGCGCGAAATAGTAGAGGAAGCGCTCAGACAGGCATCAGAAGTCTGCATATACACAAACAACAACATTACAATCGAAGAATTAGAATAACACAAGAGAACATGGCAACAGCAACAGACGGAAAACCCGCTGCCGAAAAGAAGCGAACCGGTAAGGGAATATTCGGACAGTTAACCCCATCACAGATTGTCGAAGAACTTGACAAGTACATCATCGGTCAGGAAAGCGCGAAAAAATCGGTGGCAATCGCGCTGAGAAACAGGTGGCGCAGACAGCAGGTGTCGGAGAACATGAAGGATGAAATTATGCCGAACAACATAATAATGATAGGTCCCACAGGTGTCGGCAAGACGGAAATTGCGAGGCGCATATCCAAACTCGCGAACGCTCCTTTCATAAAAGTCGAGGCGTCGAAATTCACGGAAGTCGGTTACGTCGGACGCGACGTGGAATCCATGATACGCGAACTCGCGGATTTGTCAGTCAGCATTGTAAAGACCGAAAAACAGGAAGAGGTCAGGGAAAAAGCGGAAGAAAATACAGTAGAAAGAATTCTTGATATAATTCTGCCTCAGGTTAAGAAGAAGAACGGCGAACCAAGGCCGGCGGAAGCGGGAACACCCGCGGAATCTCAGGAATCAGAGGAAACAAACAACAAAAAGACACGCGATAAATTCCGCGAGCAACTAAGGGACGGCAAACTCGACGGAAGGATAATCGAACTTGACATGTCGTCAGACAGCATGCCGATGCTTCAGGTGCTCGGTCCGATAGGACTCGAGGAAATGGGGCTTAACCTTCAGGATATCTTCGGCAATCTGATGCCCAAGAAATCAAGGAAAAGAAAACTCACGATAGCCGAAGCGAAGAAATTCCTGATGCTCGAGGAATCGCAGAAATTAATCGATATGGATTCTGTAATCAGGGAAGCGGTCGATAAGGTTCAGAACTCAGGAATCGTTTTCATAGACGAGATTGATAAAATCGCCGGCTCTCAAAAGCAGTCTTCAACCGCGGACGTGTCGCGCGAGGGCGTGCAGAGAGATTTGCTTCCGATTGTCGAAGGCTCGACGGTTATTACGAAGTACGGACCCGTGAAGACCGACCACATTCTATTCATCGCCTCGGGCGCGTTTCATATCTCAAAACCGAGCGATTTGATTCCCGAGATGCAGGGGAGGTTTCCTATCAGAGTCGAACTCAACAGTCTGAACGAGGAAGATTTTTACAGGATACTCACTCAGCCGCAGAACGCTTTAATAAAACAATACACGGCATTGCTCGAAACGGAGAACGTTAAACTGAAATTCAGCGATTCAAGCATTAAGGAAATAGCGAAGGTCGCGGCTGAAGTTAATGAACAGGTCGAGAATATAGGCGCCAGAAGACTACACACAATTCTGACGAACCTGCTCGAAGATATATTATTCGACGTTCCCGATAAGAATAAAAAATCAGTTATTGAAATCAACAAGGAACTCGTCTCGGAAAAATTAAGCAAGATAGTCAAGAACAGGGATTTAAGCAGATACATATTATAAAATCATAATCATGAAAAGAACAGCAGTTTTACTATTATTGCTTTGCTTCGCGGTACCGTCAAATTCTCAGGTGAAAACGGGCGGCTCGGGACTGTACGGCGGGCTTGCATATTCGCTCATCTTTTTTACCAACTCGGATGTAACGAACGTTTATCCTTCATTCGATTTCAGAAAAAATTCGCTTAAGTCGGAGGTGAATCCGTATCTGGGTTACCAGCCTACAAAGAGCGTGGCTTTCGAGTTCTCTCCCGCTCTGATGTACTCGAACTCTAACGCGGAAAAGGGGTTTTATTATTCGGCTCCGGGAACGACTTCGGAACGTTACTATTACTATCCCCGAAACGCCTTCCTGCTGACGCTTCCGATTAATGTTAAGGTAAAAGTGTTTCCATTCGCGCAGAAATTCGTTTCGCTCGCGGACGGAATATTTATCAGCGCGGCGGGCGGTCCGATGATGATAAGGGAAGAGTACGATAATGAAATATATTACGATGAAAGTCAGCAGAGTCTGAAAGAGTTCAGGACTGTCAACAATACTGCGTGGACAGGCAACTTTCAGATAAGCGCGGGATTTTCATCTCAGTCCGTGCTCGCTTACGGTATTGAAATCGGATACAGATTCGTGCCGCTTTCGGTTGATAAAAAGTATCCTCTGATTTCGTCCGTCGCGGGAAATTTTAACAGCGTTATACTTTCACTGAAAATCGGTTATAGTTTCTAATACGGATACGCAAATAAAAACCCGCTCAATGAGCGGGTTTTTTACGCAAGAAATCATTTATTATTTCGAATCAAGTATCAATTTCATCGCTTCGATGTTTTTGACGATGACCGTACCGGGAATCTTTACCACCGCGCCGATTTGGGCGATGAAACTGCCTTTCACGTCGCCTGTCTTGAAAGTAGTGAAACCGATTCTGTAAAGTCCTTTGACGAGGGATTTGGCGGGATTACCTGTATTGCTCGTGATTCTCATCAGCGAATTATATTTGTGACCGGACGGCTGTTTCGGCAGTTCGCCTGAATCATCATTCTGACCGAGCATTGTCCAGTTGGCATTTTTCACGTTTTCAACAAAATTTGAATCGTTGAAATAAACGTCCGACTTCTCCAGCGACACCCAGGTGTCGAAGTAACTCGATTTATCGCTCGTGTTTTCCTTGTACTCATCGGTTACGTAATCGAGTTTTTCGGGTTTTAAATCCTTCGGTACAGGCGATACCATACGTATTCCGAGTTCGGGAATGGCTGTTGGAATCCAAAGATACAGATAAAAGTACTTTTTTCCTCCGCGCTCTTCGTCAGGCACCGATTCGGGTTTTATATATCCGAAATAACTGATCACATCGGTGTACGGAATGCGTATTTCCTGTCCGAAGACTGTCTTTTTTCCGAAATCCGCATCGAATGTCGGAAGTTCCTGAGATTTAATTCCTTTAGCGAAGAAAAAAATCACTGCTGCTAAGAAGAAATATTTTGTCATGACAATAAATTTAATTTACCCTACTCTTTTGGCT
>CAZOQR010000107.1:0-9567 GCA_964581915.1 uncultured Ignavibacteriaceae bacterium
ATCAATGAACAATTATCAATGAACAATTAGCAATGAACAATTAGCAATGAACAATTAGCAATGAACAATTAGTAATGAACAATTAGCAATTGCTGTAACGCACAAAAATTTTTGTTGTTTGTTTTTAGAACACTGCGCTTTCGTGATACACGCCGAAGACTTCTTTGAGTTCGCCGCACATTTCGCCGAGCGTTACGTAATTTCTCGAGCATTCGAGTATGACGGGCATAAGGTTTCTGCCGTCTGACGCCGCCTGCTTCAATCCGGCGAGAGAGCGTTTAACGCTTTCCTGATTACGCGACTGCTTCATTTCTTTCAGACGCTTTACCTGAAGTTCTTCGACCGATTTCGATATCTGAAGTATCGGTATGTCAATCTTCTCGTTTTCCTCGACGAAGTCGTTCACGCCGACTACAATTTTTTCCTTGTTGTCGAGTTCCTTCTGGTATATGTAAGCAGCGTTCGCGATTTCTTTCTGAAAAAATCCGTTTTCGATGCAGGCGATTACACCGCCCTGCGCGTCAATCGATTCGAAATATCTTTCCGCTTCCGCTTCGATGTCGTCCGTGAGTTTTTCTATGTAATAACTTCCGCCGAGCGGGTCCGCCGTGTTTATGACTCCGTGCTCGTAGGCGATAATCTGCTGTGTCCTCAGGGCGATTTTTACAGCCTTGTCCGAAGGAAGAGCGAGAGTTTCGTCCATCGAGTTCGTGTGAAGGCTCTGAGTTCCTCCGAGAACCGCGGCGAGCGCCTCTATTGCGGTTCTAACAATGTTGTTCTCGGGCTGCTGCGCGGTGAGCGAGCATCCCGCCGTCTGCGTGTGAAATCTCAGAATCCAACTGCGCGGATTCTTCGCTCCGTATTTGTCTTTCATTCGTTTCGCGTAAATTCTCCTTGCCGCCCTGAACTTTGCAATTTCCTCGAAGAAGTCGAGATGCGAATTAAAGAAATGCGAAATCCTCGGCGCGAAAGCGTCAACGTCAAGACCGCGTTCGATGCAAGCCTCGACGTACGCGAATCCGTCCGCGAGAGTGAATGCGAGTTCCTGCGCGGCGGTCGAGCCCGCCTCGCGTATGTGGTATCCGCTCACGCTTACGGGATTGAACTGCGGCACTTCGTTAGTGCAGTATTCAATCATATCTGTGATTATGCGCATAGATTCTTTCGGAGGATATATGAATTCTTTCTGGGCGATGTATTCTTTTAAAATGTCGTTCTGCAGAGTGCCGCGCAGTTTCGAAAAAGGAACGTTCTGCTTTTCCGCGACCGCGAGATAGAAAGCGAAGACCATCGCGGCGGGGGAGTTGATTGTCATTGATGTTGAGACCTTATCGAGCGGAATACCGCCGAAAAGTATTTCCATATCCGCGAGAGAAGAAACAGAGACGCCGCATATACCGACTTCGCCTTCGGAAAGAGGAGCGTCCGCGTCCCAGCCCATAAGCGTGGGCATATCGAAAGCGGTGGAAAGCCCTGTCTGTCCGTGCTCGAGCAGGTACTTGAAGCGCGCGTTAGTGTCTTCGGGCGTGCCGAAACCCGCGAACTGCCTCATAGTCCAGATTTTTCCCCTGTACATATTGCTGTGAATTCCGCGCGTGTAAGGAAATTCTCCCGGGTATCCGAGTTTCGCGTCGTAATCAAAATCCGCGGTATCTTCGGGCGTGTAGCAAATGTCGAGGTCTTTGCCGCTGAGAGAGGTGAACTTCATTCCGTTAGTGGCGGCTTTGGAGGCTTGTTCAAGCCATTGCTTTTTGTTCCTGCTTTTCTTCATCTCCGAAAGTTTTGTTTAAAAATTAAAAGAGGTAATCGGGTGAACAGTTAATTGTCAGTTACCCCCGACACCTCTTTGCTTAGGAGGAATAAAACTTTAAAAGTATAACAACGGAAACGGCGATTAAAGTTCACATTTCCGTCTCGCGCGGGAGAAAATTTTCCGGACCGGATTCGGCGAATAAAAAAAGCGGACTACCCAAGCAATTGCCCGCTTAAATGAAAGGAGACTATGAAAAAGTTATTTTACAAAACTCATTTTCTTCGTAATTATGTTATCCCTGCCGTTTCCGGAGGCGGTCATTCTGTAGAAATACACGCCCGACGACAGATTCGACGGCTTGAAGTCAATCGTGTAACTTCCCGCTTTTTTGTCTTCATTGATGACGGTCGAGACTTCTCTTCCCGCCGCGTCATAAAGGACGATTCTGACTTTGCCGTCGTCCGGCAAATCGAAATCAATCTTCGTCGAAGGATTGAAAGGATTGGGATAGTTCTGCGACAAATTGTATTTCGAAGGGATACCTATTTCAACCGTTCCCGCGAGGTCAGAGTAAGCGTAGTTGCCGTTATTGTCCGTCTGTTTCAGTCTGTAGTTGTATTTTCCTGAACCCGGTTTCCTGTCTTCGAAAGTATAGTTCTTCACGGAATTCGTGTTACCGCTGCCGTTGACGAATCCAATCGTCTTCCATCCGCTGCCGTTAATTTCTTTTCTCTCGATGCCGAAGCCCTTGTTGTTTATTTCCTGCGTCGTCGTCCAGTTAAGGATAACGTTCCTTTCGCTTACCCTGTGCGTGAAGGAAGCCAGCGAGACGGGAAGGGGGCTTTCGACTATGTTAACAGGAGGCGAAAGTGTTACGCTGCTTATTTCAAATGTGTTCGGAAGATTGTTAGGGCTCGAAAAGAGACCTACCTGATTAGTGACGCCCTTTACCGTCAAGTTTGCCGATTTCGTGTTGTCGAGGATTGTGAAATTCAGCCTTACAAAAGTCCTGTATTCCGTTTCAATGTCATATCCGCCGATGCTGTTGTCGTTGTTCACGTTCGGGGCGGTTATGAAAATCCTGACCGCTTTAGTGTTCCATTCATCTACAAAGTTTGAAGCCGCGTTCACTGAATATCCGTTTGAATCCGAAAGACCCGCAAGCCAGCAGGAACCGCTTTCGAATCTCAAGACAGTGGAATCAAAAACGACGTCGCAGTTGAGAGTCGCAAGAGTCTTCGCGGAAGGGAGTCCTGTACCTTTGACCTGATAATCAACAACATACTGACCGCCGTTCTGGTACGAACTCTGAACGAAAGTCAGTTTCTGCTGAATCGATGCAGACTGCGCGAAAAGAAACTGCGCAGTCAGTAAGAGCATCGATGTTACTATTTGTCGTGAAGTAAACATCAATATAATATTCCTATCAAGATATGTGCCAATAAAATGGTGAAAATCGCAATAAAAACAGCGTTTTTTTGCAAATTTAAAGAATTTTTGAGAATAAAATCTCAAAATGAGACTGACTTTTTTTCTGTTTTCAGAAAAAATCAGCCCTCTGAAAAATGTCTCAGTTTGAGAAAATGAGGTTTTAGGGCGGATGAAAAAAAAGCACCCCGAAGGGTGCTCGTTTGTCGTGAAGTTTGTATCGCTATTACTTCTTCCTGTACTTTCTGTCGTTTGAATTAATAATCGCCGAGACTTTTAGTTTGATGTTCGGCGCGAGTTTTATGAAATCCGTTGACGTGGTGTAACCGTCAAGATTATAATCGCAGGTAATGTAGCCGTAGCCCGCCTGCGAGCCGATAGTGCTGTAGATTTTGAAATCGCTGCTGTCGATAACGCCGTCGTAGTTGGCGTCGCCCGAATACAATCCGTAAAGGTTATCCTTGAGTTTTTTCTGGTTGCTTCCGTAAACCATATCCGCGGCCAACGAGAAATCGTAAAGGTCGGGAGCGGAGCATGCGTAAATCTGATAGTTCGACAGCGCCGCAATATGGTTTCTGTGTCTTATGATTACGTAATAGAAATCGGGGAGTTTGCCCATATCGAGAGCGACATAGTCGTTACCTTCGCCGCTGACTATCTTTCCGTCATTTCTGAGAAGAGCCGCGACCGTATCGACTGGAATGAAGTTGTAATCAAGGACCTCTATTGTTACCCAGTCCACAATGTCCGCGAGACCCGCGTTATACGTAAACGTCTTATGCGGCTTGAATTCGAACGGACTGACCGAATTGCTGTACAGCGCGGGAGGCGACTGGCTCAGGAAGTTCCTGAATTTCAAATCCGTTCTCATAGTATCTTTTCCGTCGGCATACGCGCCGCTCAGGAAAAGTTTTAGGTTCAAATAAACAGCCGACACTTCCTGAAAGTCCTGATAATCGTAGTTCTGTGAAATCGCGTTGTAACTTCTCGAAAGGGGATTGAAAAGCGTATCGCCTTTTTCGGGCTTTACTAATCCCGTCCATCCCGAATCGAGGAAATAAGAATAATAGCCGTAGGAGTTCGAGTAAACCGTGTTCGGTAAGCCCGTAATCTTAACGCCTGTTAACGCGCCTCCGCTTGCGTCGTAAAGATATCCGCTCAGGTTGAAGCCCGCGGTTATCGAAACATTTTTATCGGAAACGACTTTGCTGTATTCGAACTGGTAGGGCTGCAGATTCCATCCGTCTTTTGCCAGATAAGCGCTTCCCGACCATCCGTAATACACATTTATAACGGCGGCGCCGCTCGAATTGGTAAACGGCTCGCCCGGCAAACCCGTTACCTGTACTCCGCTTACGGGGTTTTGCTGAACGGGAGACTTTATGCTGACGCTTATATTATATGTCTTCTTAGCCGCTGTGAAATTGCATTCCAGAGGAAGCGACGCGTTGTTTACGGCGAAAGACGACGGCGTGAAATCAAATCCTTCTCTGTATGGAGTTATTGTCCCGCTCCAGCCCGGGGGCACGTAAGCGGTGAACCTGCCGTCAAAATCTGTTTTGAAATTTCCTCCCGCTCCCTGCATCGAGACTCCGCTTAACAAGGCGTTTGTCTGTGATGAGGTCACGGCGCCCGATATTCTTACATAGTCGGTTCCTGCGACGGTTAATTTGAAAGCGTCCCTGTAGCCAGTAGTGTTATTCTGAGTATTGTTGTCGCCCTGAAGAATCGCGCCGACCCAGTATTCACCTGCCTGCAGAGCGGACAGGTCGATGCCTGTCGATTTTACTAAAACCGAATTCTTAGCGTTAATCACGCTGCCGACAGTCACGGATTTCACGAGTTGGTCCTGCGCGGTTATTACAGAATCGGTTGAGACGTAAATGTCAGCCGTAATCTGCGAACCCGGACAATTCTGCGAAGAATAATCGTGCACGACGAACGTAACCGAATCGGGATTATTTCCCTGTCTTAAGATTCCGGGATATACATTCGCCGTAAGGGGCACGGCGTCGAAAACAGCCGGAGTGTTGCGTTCGATAATTTTATTTATCGCGTCAAACTTGTTTGAATTTATTTTATTGAATTTTATTCCCGTGGCAACGATGAATCCGTAAGTGACGGGAGTTCCGTTAACGTACGTGACGAGTCCGCTTCCGCTCATTCCGACGATGCCGTTCCTGAATGAATATGCGAAATCGTTCGTTATGTAATCCGCTTTGCCCTTCCAGTTGTACATATTGTTTCCGTCGTAAAGACCCGCGGACGGATAAGACGGATTAAGAAATGTCTGCCGGCTGAGGTAAAACGCCTGGTCGTTGTTGTAGCCGTAACCCGTATATCCCGCGAGCGCGCCTATCGGCCTGTCAAGTTTGATTATTGCAAGGTCGGTCGCCGAAGTGGACGTATAGGCGGTGAACATATACACGTATTCAGGATAAGCAAAACCGAAAGGAGAATCACCTTGAGAATAAGCGGGAGTGAATTTAACGCTGCCGAAAGACTGATTCATTGAGACAGCGTGTCCCGCGGTAAGCACGTGATAAGGGTCGATAAGAATGCCGGTAGTGTTCGAGAACTTAACCGTCATTCTCCAGGGCAGTGCGTTAACGTCGTTTACGATATCGAGAGGAAGAAAACTCCTCGACGTATCGGATGAATAATTTCCGGGAAAGATACCGTAATTTCCGGATGTGTAAGACGATGATGCGGATGAAACGAGCGTATAAGTAATCTGCGTTGTTGTATTCGTCGATATCTGATATTGATTCCAGACGTATTGACCGAATACATTAGCGGAAAACAGAATAATTAATGATATTGTCGTGAAAGTAATTCTCATTCTCTTACCTACAGGAGGATTATTTGCAATTTGCATGCCAGTAATTAGATAGCGTAAAGCATAAAAACAGCATATAAATAAGCGTTTTATGGAGTTTTTTTTCTCATAATGAAAATAATTCTTATAATGAAAAAAGGAATTATTTTTTTTAGGCAGTTGTTTTAACTCGAAAGAAATCAATATTATAAATTAATATTATAATCAGTATGTCAAAAAGGCTTTTTGTTTCGAACAGGGATGAATCAGTCCGCCTTTTTAAGAATCCGGTTCTCGAATATTTTTCTCACATACATCCCGCGACGCCCGCAGTTATTTACATACCAGTCGTGCTCGCCTCGTTATATTTCGGAGCGGGAAGGTCGGGCATTATGCTTACGGTAATGTTATTCACGGGCGGAGCGTTGTTATGGACTTTCTTTGAGTATTCATTTCACAGGTTTGCATTCCATTACAATCCCAAATCGGACATCGGGAAGAAGATACATTTTCTTTCACACGGCGTGCATCACGATTACCCGAGGGACAGGACGAGGCTTGTAATGCCATTGCTGGTAAGCCTTCCGCTCGCGGCAATATTTTATTTTCTTTTTCAGGGAGTTTTCGGTAATTCCGCGTACCTGCAGTTCTTCGCGGGATTCGTTTTCGGGTATGTCTGTTACGACACCATACACTACGCCACTCATCATTTCAGGATGAAGGGAAGGATAGGGAATTACCTGAAAGAGTATCATCTGAGGCATCATTACGTTAATCCAGATTCGGGTTACGGAGTCTCCAATCCGCTGTGGGATTACGTTTTCGCGACTGTTCCCGTTTACGGGGAAAAAGAGCGCAAGCAGGTATCATTGTAGGACGGGAAGGTCAAGCGTGAAAAAGAACCGCGTTCCCTCGCCGGGCTTGCTCTCGATGTTAAGTTTCGAGCCCAGAATTTCGAGCATATCAATGCAAATCATGAGGCCGAGACCCGAGCCTTTTTCGTTCCTCGTGCCTCTTGTAGTAAACGAAGAATTAGAGCGGAGAATCTGACTCCTGATTTCTTCGGACATACCCTTGCCGGTATCCTTTACGGACACTTCAATCCGATTGTCTTTCAATTCCGAGTAAACCGTAATGCTGCCCCCGTCGCCCGTGAATTTAACCGCATTATCCACGAGGTTAGTAAGCAGGGTATCGACAAAACTCCTGTCCGAATATACAACGGTTCCCTTGAGCACACTGTTTTCAAGCGCGATTTTTTTTCTTGAAGCGCTGGGTTTCTGAAGGTTCAGCGCGTTTTCCGCGGCATCCGATAAATCGAATTCCTCCCTGTGCGATTTAATGCTGTTTGACTGAAGCCGCGACCACGTAAGAACCTTGTCAATAACTTTATACATCGATTCGGAGGAATCCTTGATGTAACCTATATATTCTTTTCGGACGTCGTCGGTATAATTATCATAGTCCAGGCTCAGCAGGTGCGAAAAACCGTTTATTCCGTTAAGCGGATTTCTGAGGTCGTGCGACAGTATTGAAAAAAATCTGTTCCTTGTTCCTATTAGTTCTTCGAGGTCCGCCTTTTGCTTCGATATTGTTTCGTGCTGAAGGGCGAGGTTCCTGTTCATTCTATGCACGTCCCTGATTCGCACAAGAATAACCACTCCGATAGCGGCGATAATAAGAACGGAGACGATTATAATCGTCCACATTCTCGTATTCCTGACTGTCTGTATCTGCTTTTCGATTTCGAGGTCGTATTTCTTCTTGAGCGTATTCACGTCGCTTTCCATCTTTTCGTTGAATATCGTTTTCCAGGAAGTATAGAAAAGCCATAAATAGTCGAATGCTTTTTCGTGATCGCCGAGACTGTGGTATGTTTCCATCAGCAAGCGCTGCGCTTCGACCCTGTATATTTTAGTGCCTGAGGCGAGGGCTTCCTTCTCGCTGCGTTCGCAGTATTCTATTGTTTTTTCGTAGTTCCCGTCGAGGAAATATGAACTTGCTATGTTGTTGATAATGTTCGGCGCGTCCTTATAGTTCGGTATCGATTCGGCGGTCTCGAGAGCGAGGAACAGGTATTCGCGGGCTTTATCGGTAAGGTACCGGTTATTGTAAATCGCACCGAGAATATTGTAATTGCTTATCATCATTTGCTTGTTTCCCGCGGATAAGGACAATTCGAGAGATTTGAGCGCTTCGTTCTCCGCTTTGATGAGGTATGAAGAATCAAGCCTGTTGACCGCGATTTCATAATACACGGAAGCAAAGCGGTTATGAATCAGGCAGATGCCGTTGGCGTCGTTGAGTTTCCTGTAAACAGCGTTCGCGCTGTTAAGGTACTGTATCGCGTCCTCATATTTTGAAACCGCCCTGAATGATTCTCCGAGCAGCGCGAAAGTGTTTCCGTATTCGGAATCCTCGCTGAATTTTTCCTGCTGTCTTATGTTGAGGCTTTTAAAGAAGCACTCGAATGCTTCGGGATAATCCGCCTTCCGAAGGTAGAGTTTTCCCAGACTGTTGTACAAATCGGCTGACCGCCTGTGCTGATTGAGATTTTCCGATTTGCCGATTGAGTCGAGCGTCTGTTCAACGTCAACGTCTATCTGAGTCTTGATATTAAGTATTGAATCTGTCTGAGAAGTGTTTGACAACTTCACCTGAACACGCGCGGGAGGCGCAAGCAGCAGAAGCAAGAGCAAGGCGCCGAATATATGAAGAGCAAATCTGATAACGTTAAAATTAATTTTTATGAAATCCGGATGAATTGATGCAATTTAAATTTTCATAACACATAAATATATGACATTGAACCGAATAAAAAAACGGAAGTTTTTATTCACCGGTCAGGAGCGGGAAAATCTCTTGTCGAGTTCTTCGGTCGTAAGCCTGATAACAGTCGGCCTGCCGTGCGGGCAGACGTAGGGCATGCTGCATTCGAACAGCGAGTCAATCAGGTTTATCATTTCTTCGGTCTGGAGCGGCTCTCCCGCCTTAATCGCGCTTCTGCACGCGAAGGATTTCGCGAGGTTGTCGCGCTTGTCGAGATTCAATTGTATCTCGTATTCCTTGTACTGGTCGATTAATTCCTGAAAGATTTTATTCTCGTTTCCGGGTTTGACGTCGGAAGGAATTCCCGTCAGTTCGACCGTATCGCCCGGCGCGAATTTCAGAGCGAAGCCGAGATTGCTTATTTCCGATTCGAGGGACTTCGAAATCTGATAATCTATCTTGGTAAGTTTTATGCTTATAGGCAGCAGCAGTTGCTGCGAGAACGATGACTGCGAGTTAAGGCGCATCACGGCTTTTTCGTAGAGTATTCTTTCGTGAGCGGCGTGCTGGTCGATAATCATAAGACCGGTTTCGGTCTCGCACATAATGTATTTGTTATGATACTGCCAGACATTAAATCTTTCTTCGTCTTTTTTCTTGTGCTCGAAAATGCTTCTCTGCCTGAAACCCGGCAAATCCGCCGGCTCGTCTTCCGGCGCTGCGAATATTTCGCGGCTCTCAGCCGGTTCAGGTTTTGAAGCCTGAAAAATCGAATGAATGCCCGCGCTCTTTTCAGCGT
>CAZOQR010000108.1:0-2300 GCA_964581915.1 uncultured Ignavibacteriaceae bacterium
TACTCGAAAAGACAAAGGCTCTCAAAGACGCCCTTGGAATCAATGACTCGGCAAAAGAAATTGACACGGCGGCTGTCGATAAGGCGATAGACGCTATGCATTCAAAATATCAGGACCTTGAAAAGATTTTTGACTGAAATTATTAGTCATAAGAGTTCCCACAAAACCTTTGATTAATATACTTTCACTTTCTGCTAAGAGGAGCCGGCGCCCGCCGGCTTCTCTTTATTATATACATCCGCTGCGGATTTTAATACAAAATAATTTTTTCCCGTCTATTGACTATAATTGTTAGAATATTAATATTCTTCCCGGGTGTTTAATTTTTATACACCCCGCCGATTTACACTATTCGTTATGCCTTTTGTCATTGAAGAATTATTTAAATCTCTCTAATTTTATTGCGAACTTAATAAATGGTTTTTAGTTTACGCATATCTTTTAAAAGCTATGGAGGACGTAAATGATAAACCGAACAGGATTAATATCCGGGGGACGATACAGATGTTTTTCTACGAGAATAATCTACACATTGAAAGTTCAGCCGACTTTTTAATTTCACTTTTTGCCAATTCTAAATTTTTCATTATATGAGTTCACATAACCACAATCACGTGCATACTGTCGCCGACGATATCAAAGAAAAAACTTTTCAGGATGTCAGTCTTTGCTACCAGTGCGGCAAGTGCTCCGCGGGATGCCCCGTCAGATATTATATGGACGTCGCCCCGAACAAAATTGTACGGCTGATACAACTCGGCTTTTATGAAGAGGCTCTTAAATCCGAAACTCCGTGGCTTTGCGCGGGATGCATGACCTGCTCCACGAGATGCCCGCAGGAATTCGACCTCGCTAAGTTCATGGATGCGGTGCGCGAACTTGCTCTCGAAAAAGGAGTAAAGGTTAACAAGAACCATATCGTGAAATTCCACGAATCGTTCCTTAATCAGATTAAACGGTTCGGTCGTTCGTGGGAAATAGGATTGATCGCGGAATATAAGTTGAAAACCCTTGACCTTATGCAGGACGTGGATTCGGCGCCCGATATGCTTATAAAAGGAAAACTTGAGATGATTCCCCATAAAGTAAAAGATAAAAAATCCGTCAAGAATATTTTCTCAAAGACGGCGAAAAAATAATTTTGTAACCTCATTAACGGAGGATAAATTGAAATTAGGTTATTTCCCCGGCTGTTCACAGACAGGAACGGCAAAAGAATACGACATTTCTCTCAGAAAAGTCGTTGAAAAGCTCGGCGCTTCGTTTGACGAGATTCAGGACTGGACCTGTTGCGGCGCGACATCAGCGCACGTGACTAATCACCTGCTCGCCAATTCGCTTTCTATGCGCAACATTGCGCTTGCAGAACAACAGGGTCTCGATGATATAGTCGCTCCCTGCGCCGCTTGTTACAATCGGCTCGTCCTTTCCCAGCACGAAATTCAGACGCACCCTGAACTGAAACAGGAAGTCGAACTCGTTCTTGATAAAAAACTCGGAAAGGAAATTAAGGTGATGAACCTTATCGAGTTGTTCATGAAAATCGGCAGCGAAAAAATCACGGAGAACAGAAAGAAAGAACTTAAAAACCTTAAGGTCGCCTGCTATTACGGCTGCCTTCTCGTACGCCCCGCGGCTATCACTCATTTCGATGACGCCGAACAGCCGACTTCGATGGAAAGCCTCGTTGAACTGACAGGCGCGAAACCCGTTGACTGGAATTACAAAGTTGAATGCTGCGGAGCGGCTCATACGCTCGCCAGACGGGACATCGTTCTTGATCTGTCAAAGAAGATTCTTGACGACGCGAAAGAACACGGAGCGAACGTGATGGTCGTTGCCTGCCCGATGTGTCATTCTAACCTCGATATGAGGCAGCGCGCGATGAAAAGGGAATACCCCGGACACAAGGATTTCCCCGTGCTTTACCTGACGGAACTGCTCGGTCTCGCTCTCGGCATGGACGAGAAAGAACTGGGCATTAATAAGCACACTGTTGAATTTAAATATAATGAACTGCCTGCCGATAAAGCGGCGGTGTAATAATAATTTTTACTTAAACCGGAGTAATTTATGAAAATCGGAGTTTTTATTTGTCATTGCGGCGAGAACATCGGAAGAACGGTCGACTGCCCGCGCGTTGCGAAAGCCTGTGAATGGCTCCCCGGCGTTGAAGTGTCGCTCGACTATAAGTACATGTGCTCGGACCCCGGACAAAATATGATTAAGGATGAGATTAAGAAGAAAAAACTCGACGCTATCGTCGTCGGCTCCTGCTCTCCGCACATGCACGAAAAGAC
>CAZOQR010000108.1:2400-7955 GCA_964581915.1 uncultured Ignavibacteriaceae bacterium
TCCATAGGCGGTCATATGAGCCAGTTGTCGGAAACATTCCCGACACTCGATTGCTCACAGTGCATTCTCACCCCGAGAATGGTCGAGGTCTATCAGCACCCGAGAATTAAACTGATGACTTATTCCGAGGTTGAAAAGGTTGAAGGCTTTATTGGAAATTTTAACGTTACTATAAGAAAAAAAGCCCGTCATATCGACGAGGATAAATGCACAGGCTGCGGGCTTTGCATAACAAAATGCCCGACGAAGAAAAAAGCGTTCAATTCATTCGAAGAAAATCTGGCGTACAGACCGGCGGTCTATGTTCCCTTCCCGCAGGCGGTTCCTAATATTCCGGTTATTGACGAAACTGTCTGTATGTACTATAAAAACGGAAAATGCGGAATGTGCGTGAAAGTGTGCGGACGCGAAGCTATTAATTTTGACCAGAAAGATACTATCGTGACCGAAGAAATCGGCGCGATTATAGTTGCCACGGGATATAAATTGTACAAGATTGACAAGAAACCGGATGACTCGCCGATTAAAGGCTACGGCGAATACGGATACGGTAAGTATAAAGACGTAGTCGACGGCTTGCAGTTCGAAAGGATTGCAAGCGCTTCAGGTCCTACTTCAGGCGAATTCAAAAGGCCCTCTGACGGTAAAGAACCTAAGAAAGTTGTTTTCATTCAGTGCGTCGGTTCGCGGGATGAATCGAAAGGATTCTCGTACTGCAGCAAGATTTGCTGTATGTACACGGCGAAACACGCGATGCTTTATAAGCATAAAGTCCACGACGGCGAAGCCTACGTGTTCTATATGGACATTCGCTCGGGCGGCAAGATGTATGATGAATTCGTGAGACGCGCAATCGAGGAAGACGGCGTTAAGTACATTCGCGGAAGAGTATCTAAGATTTCCGAAAAAGACGGAAAGTATATCGTGAAAGGCGAAGATACTATCGCGGGTATGCCCGTTGAGATAGACGCCGATATGGTCGTGCTTGCTACGGCGATGATTGCCCAGCAGGATGCGTCCGAACTCGCGCAGACTATCGGCATACCTTACGATAAATACGGCTTCTATAATGAAGCGCACCCGAAACTCCGCCCGATAGAAAGCACTACAGGAGGCGTGTTTCTCGCGGGAGCGTGCCAGTCCCCGAAAGATATTCCCGAGTCCGTGGCTATGGCTTCGGCTGCCGCGGCTAAGGCGCTCGTGCTCTTCGGCTCGGATAAACTCGAACGTGAACCTGTCGTAGCATACGTTAACGAATCGCTCTGCGCCGGATGCTTCTATTGCAAGAAGGTATGCCCGTATGGCGCCGTAGAGGTAAAGGAATTGAAAGACAGAAACGGAGTGGTTTATAAGGAAGTCGCTTACGTGAACACGGGTCTATGCCAGGGATGCGGAACCTGCACCGCTACCTGCCCGTCAAAGTCTGTCGAACTCGCAGGATTTAATAATGAAGAGATTTTTGCCCAGATAGCGGCATTATAAGTTTTATCAGCGGTATCAGAGTTATTATCGTCCGTTGCGGCGGTGGCTGTGAAGATATAACAGTTGTTTTTGCGTACTCAGTTCTTGGGTCCGCCGCAGCGGATTTCAGTGACAAAAGGTGATTGTCATTCCGGCGAAGGCCGGAATCCATAAGCGAAACACTGGATAAGAAACAGTTCATTCTAAAGAAGAAAATAAATTTTAATTTTCATTAATATGAAAGAACAAAACTGGGAACCAAAAATTGTCGCATTCGTCTGCAACTGGTGCACGTACACAGGCGCGGACCTTGCGGGAACTTCCCGTCTGAAATATCCGACAAACGTTAAACTCATACGCGTTATGTGCTCCGGAGGCATCGACCCCGTGTTCATTCTTAAAGCTTTCGAACGCGGCGCGGACGGCATTCTCATTTCGGGCTGCCATCCGAACGACTGCCATTATAACGCGGGAAATTTCCACGCGCGCAGACGCTGGACTTTCTTTCACGAACTTCTCGATTATCTCGGTATTGAAAAAGAACGCCTCCAGTTCTCCTGGGTGTCCGCTTCGGAAGGGAAGAAATTCGTCGATGTGGTCTCGAAAGTCGTTAACGACGTGAAAGCGATGGGACCCTTCAAAAACTATGAAGAGTTGAATTCCGAATTTATCACTAAGTTTCCCGATGATTCGATGGTAAACAAAGATGTCATCATTAAAGAAGGGGAGGCCGTGTGATGGTGGAATTAAGGAAACTCGCGAAAGAACTATTGGAAAACAAAACGGTCGCGGCCGTTCTCGGTTATGTTGAAGTGGAACCGAAAAGAACTAAACCCGCTGTAATCACAAATCCTGATGACGCGGAAAAACTCGTTTTTAACGAATACTGCCTGAATAACCTTGCAGTCTATCTTACCAAAGCGAGAATAAAAAACCTCGCGAAGCAGAACGGCTCTGTGTTGAAACTCGGCATTGTCGCTAAACCCTGCGACATTCACTCTATTATCGCTCTTATACAGGAAAGCCAGTTGAAACGCGAAGATGTTTATATAATCGGTATGAACTGCGGCGGCGTGGCTAAGGATTTTGGTATGGAATACGGCTCCGATACGCTCGCTTCAAAATGCGTTCCGTGCGAAACGCATAAACCGCTTTATTCAGATACTATACTCGGTGCCGAAAAGGAAACTCCGAAAGTATCTGATGAAGTTCTGGATAAAATCCGCGCTCTCGAAAAAATGACGTATGAAGAAAGATTCGCATACTTTAAAAAAGAATTTGATAAGTGCATAAAGTGCTACGCTTGTCGCGCTGCCTGCCCTCTGTGCTATTGCCAGAGATGCATTACCGACAAAACAATTCCGAGATGGATTGAGTCGAGTCCGCATTCCCGGGGCAATTTTTCCTGGAACGTCGTGCGCGCTTTTCACCTTAGCGGCAGATGCATCGGCTGCGGTGAATGCGAAAGAGCGTGCCCGATGGATATCCCGCTTTCGCTTTTGAACAGAAGAATGACTGAAACCGCGAAGGAAGCGTTCGCGTACGTTTCGGGCAGAAACCTTGAAACTCCGACACTCGTCGGCAGTTTCGACGTTAAAGACAGCGACGAATTGTTCATGTAATTTGTTCTTTGTCATTCCGGCGAAGGCCGGAATCCATGAACGAAACAGTTCTTTAATAGAAATATTTTTAAGACACGCCCCCGCGGCTAAAGCCGCACCCCCGCCAGCGGGGGACAGGGTAGGGGCATAGCAATACCAGTAGGCCGGACTCTTTGTTCGGGAGGAATAAAAGTAATCCGCTCTTTTTGCCCCGTCCCTCAGGTCGGGGCAGGAGAGCCGGTAAATCAGCGAACAGGATTTACTCGAAAGCAAGGAAACGAACGGGGTTCTGTCCCCGAAAACAAAACTATAAAGTTTTTAAAATGGAAGAAAAAATAATCTCTAAGCAAAATCTTGTTAAACTCTGCGGAGACATAATCGGAGGCGGTCACATTCTTATCGCCCCGGGGAAAACAGAGTACGTGGTCACTCAGGACGCGTCGCAGATTGTCCTCGATACGAAATCGAAACCTACGAAAGCGTCTTATAAAACTTTCGTGTTTCCGAAAGCCGAACCCGTGCTTTATTACAAGCGCGGAAAGAATGACGTTGTTATACTCGACGCTGGCCCCGAGCAGAAAAAAACCGTCATACTCGGAGCGAAGCCCTGCGATACGAATTCATTCAATATTCTAAGCAAGGTTTTCAACTGGGACTATAAAGACGACTTTTACAATTACAGGGTTAAGAATTTCATAGTAATCGGAATGATGTGCGAATTCTCCGACCGGTACTGCTTCTGCACTTCCGTCGGCTCTTCTCCCGTGTCCGAAAAAGGTTCGGACATTTTTCTCGTTCCGCTTGATGCCGATAATTTCGCGGTCCGCATCGTCACAGATAAAGGAAAAGAATTTATCGATGCTTATTCAAAATACCTTACTGACGGAAATCCCTCGAAGTCCAAAGAGGTTTCCGAAAAAGTTAAACATCCTGAAGTCGCATTCGACAGCAAACAGGTTCGCGACTGGCTCGCGAAGAATTTCGAACATCCGAAATGGGACGGAGTCGGCGATATGTGCCTTTCCTGCGCGCAGTGCGCGTTCGTGTGCCCTGTCTGCCATTGCTTCGATATAGTTGACGAAGATTACAGTTATACCGAAGGGCGCAGAATGAAAAACTGGGACGGCTGCCAGTTCGGTCACTTTACCCTTCACGCTTCCGGACATAATCCCAGAGACATTCAGGGGAAGAGATACAGACAGAGAGTCAACCATAAGTTTAAATATTATGTTGATAAGTTCGGCGATATTTTGTGCACCGGCTGCGGAAGATGCTCGAGGGGCTGCGCGGTTAGCATTGACATTAAAGAAATCGTCGCGAACTGCAAGGACTAATTTTAAAAACAAAAGAACAAAGTTTTAATCATGGAAAATATATATAAACCTTATCTGGCTGAAATTAAAGAGATAATAGACGAAACGCCCGACACCAAAACGTTCAGGCTTCAGTTGAAAGACCCCGAGGTAGCGAAAACTTTCAACTTCAAGGCGGGACAATTTGCAGAATACGGCGTTTTCGGAGAAGGGGAATCGACGTTCTGCATAGCATCTTCGCCGACCCGACCCGAAATGATCGAATGCTCGTTCAAGGTTTACGGAAAAGTCACGCAGGCGCTGCGCAGGCTTAATGAAGGCGATACAATAGGTTTCAGAGGACCGTACGGCAACTGGTTTCCTCTCGAAGAGCAAAAAGGCAAGAACGTTGTCTTTATAGCGGGCGGCATAGGTCTCGCGCCCGTGCGCTGCGTCATAGATAACGTCCTCGACTGGAGAAAAGATTATAAGGATATTACAATTATATACGGAGCGCGCTCAATCGGCGACCTTGTTTATAAATACAAACTGAAAGAATGGAGAGAACGCCCGGACGTGAAAACCGTTATCACGGTCGACCCGGGAGGGGAGTCCGACGGGTGGGACGGCGAAGTAGGCTTTGTTCCGACAATAGTCGAAAAAATTGCCCCGAAGGCGGAAAATACAATCGCCGTCATTTGCGGACCTCCAGTCATGATAAAATTCACGATGCCCGTACTTAAGAAACTCGGATTCAGCGACGAAAATATTTTCACTACTCTCGAAAACAGGATGAAATGCGGTCTCGGCAAGTGCGGCCGCTGCAACGTAGGCGGAGTCTACGTCTGCAAAGACGGTCCCGTCTTCAACTACGCCCAACTGAAAGAACTCCCCGACGAGTTCTAATCAGTACGATATTTTATTTATACGAAAGCCGGCACATTTCCTCTGCCGGCTTTTTCTATATTATTGGTTTTGATTATAGTATTCCCATCTTTTTTCTTCTATACTTTCATCACGGCATTTACTCTTGTGGCTTCAGAAAGTCTATAACCACTAAATATATTTTTAGGGGGAAGTAAAAGAGAGTCTCTGATTTTTGTGAAATATAAATCAGGACTCTGCTCTTAACTGCTAATTGTTAATTGCTTGAAGTACCGAGACTCTGCTCTTAACTGCTAATTGTTAATTGCTTGAAGTA
>CAZOQR010000108.1:8055-9521 GCA_964581915.1 uncultured Ignavibacteriaceae bacterium
TGCTTGAAGTACCGAGACTCTGCTCTTAACTGCTAATTGTTAATTGCTTGAAGTATCGAGACTCTGCTCTTAACTGCTAATTGTTAATTGCTTGAAGTACCGAGACTCTGCTCTTTATTGTTAACTGCTAATTGTTAACTGCTAATTGAATTATATTTCCACATTCACCCCTATCCCTTTCGCTACCGCTCTTTCGTAAACCACTTTCGCCGTCGCCACATCCTGAATCGCAAGCCCGTTTGATTTAAACAACGTAATCATTTTATCGTCAGTCCTTCCTTTCTTCTTTCCCGTTATTACCTCGCCGAGTTCCGCGTGGAAATGGTCATCCGTAATCGCCCCTTCCTTGATAGGAATAAGGATATCGCCCGCCTCGCTGAAACAAGCCTCCCGCGAATCGCCGATGAACAGCGAGCGCTTTATTGTCTCTGTGTCGAGTTCACGCATCGCAGGCGCGTGGCTGCCTATTCCGTTTATGTGCGTTCCCTCTTTTAACTTCTTTCCGTCGAATAACGGTTCCGCCGATGAAGAAGCAGTGCAAATAATATCGGATTCAAGAACTTCATCCGCTGATTTTGCCTTCCTAATCTCTATCTTCAGTTTTTCACTCATCTCCGAAACGAACTTGTTCATTGCTTCCTCGGAAATATCAAACACGATTGCGCTCTTTATGTCGCGTGCTGTCGCCGCAGCCCATAACTGCATCTTCGCCTGTACGCCCGCGCCGAATATTCCCGCGGCCTGTTCTTTGTCCTTACGGGCGAGGTATTTAGTCGCCACCCCGCTCGCTGCTCCGGTTCTTACCGCTGTCAGATAACCGCCGTCCATTATGCATACAACGTCACCCGTGTTTATGTCCTGAAGAAGCACCTTTCCGATAGTCGTGGGCATGTTGAATTTCTTCGGATTGTCCTTGTAAACCGTTACTACCTTGCAAGCGAGAGCCCCCATTTCCTTCAGGTATGCGGGCATGTACAGCGATACACCGTCGGGCGGTTTTATTCCTGTCCTTAACGGAAGAACAGCCGAACCGTTTGCCAGTTCGGCAAACGCCTTTTCTACTACTTCCATGCAGTCCTTCATCTCCAATACGGATATTACGTCATTGCGGTTTAATATTAATGTCATTTTACACTCCTTTGGTTTTTATATTATTAAATTCTGTTTTTTCAAGATTGTCACTTAAAAATAGTGAGTTATTACGAGTTATAAAAATCAAAAATTGAATGTTTAAAACCTTCGGGCACGCGTGTATCCGAAAATCCGCTATTGATAAGCAATTTTTCAAATTGTTTTTAATCCGTATTTAAATTATTTTTCTTAAATAAATTAAAATCAACTAATTGTATGAAGATTAATACGATAGTTTTAATTTCATTATCATTACTTTCCTTAGCCTTTTTTTCATGCAATAAAAATTCCGCCGATATTATTAAAATCGGTGAATTCGCCTCCCTGACCGGCAG
>CAZOQR010000109.1:0-1703 GCA_964581915.1 uncultured Ignavibacteriaceae bacterium
AGGTCAAGATACCCGTCGTTGTTGTAATCGCCCCAGGTGATGCAACTCGAATGCCTCGTGTCGCCCGTGCCCGCTGTTGTCGCGATATTCGAGAAAATATATCCGTCGTTCCTGTACAATTTATCAGAAGTGTTTTGTCCTCTCGCGAAATAAAGGTCAAGGTCGCCGTCGTTGTCAACATCAGCCCAGCCGCAGGAGTACGCCGATGCGCAGTCGGATATACCGAGGCTGTCGGTTACTTCGGTGAATGTGCCGTTGCCGTTGTTTCTGTAAACCTGAGAACTGAAGTTCGAACTCGCAAGAGCGATATCCATGTACCCGTCGTTGTTATAGTCGCCCCATGCCGAACCCCAGGTGTAGTTGAACGTAACCAGTCCCGATGCTGCCGTAACGTCCGTGAAGGAACTGTCGCCGTTGTTTCTGTAAAGAACACCCGTGCCGACCGCGGGCTGTGTTGTCTGCGAGCCGAAGAACAGGTCCATATCTCCGTCGTTATCGTAATCCGCCGATGAAATGGTAAGCGTTGAAAGACTGTCCGTAAGACCCGACGGGTATGCGACGTTCGTGAAATGCGTCAGGTCGAGATTCTTGAAAAAATAGTTGTAATGGTACGGAACTCCGTCATTTCCGAACGCGAAGTCAATCTTGCCGTCGCGGTTGTAATCTATCCAGTTGGACGAGCCGCCCCAGGACATCAGATTCACGCCTGAATTTGTCGCGTCGTCTATGAAAGACGTTCCGAGATTCTTGTATAAAACTATTGCCGTCTGCCAGTTGCCGACGACTATGTCGGTATAACCGTCGTTGTTGTAGTCGGCGAAAGATGTCCCTCTGCCCGGGAACGAACTTGCCAGACCCCAGGATGATGATGACTCGGTAAATGTCGAGCCGTTCGTGTTTATGTACAGTTTGTTCGGCGTATTGTTGTTCAGGACGTAAATATCAAGATATCCGTCGTTATTAACGTCGATGAAAATACATCCTTGCGCCGCGCCGTTGTTGTTAACGCCGAGCGTTACCGCGACATCAGTAAAAGTTATCTGCGCGGAAACAAACGAACTGAAAAGAAGAAAAAGAAAAATTGTTGTAAATACTTTTTTCATAGTCGGGGAAATTAGTTTCACAATTTTATTCATATCATACGGGAAAATCAAGACTTAATTAATTACGGCAACCTTTAAATGCTTAAGCAGCCATGAAATGAGCGGCGTTTTGAATAGTAATAGAAATTCAGGATGAATATATTTATTAAAATAATAATTTAATGAAGATAGCAAAAGAATTCAGATGGGAGATGGGACACCGCCTTCCGAATCACCCGGGATTGTGCAAGAACATTCACGGACATTCATATTACATGATAGTTGAGATTGAAGGCGAGGTCATGCCGAACGGAATGATAATCGATTTTTACGACCTCGGACTTATCGTGAAACCCATACTTGAAAAACTTGACCACGCTTTCATCGTTTATTCAAAGGATAAAAAAGTTCTTGATTTCCTGAAGAAGAATAAAATGAAAATGGTTGTTTCGGAATATCTCGCTACCGTTGAGAATATTTGCGCGGATATTACAGGCAGGGTAGTTAAGGAATTCAGAAAAAGAAAGTTCACCAACATCGAACAGGTTACTGTCAGGATATACGAGACCCCGAATTCGCACGCGTCTCTGACTCTTCGCGTCTGATTATCAATTAGTATTA
>CAZOQR010000109.1:1803-2861 GCA_964581915.1 uncultured Ignavibacteriaceae bacterium
ACCCCGAATTCGCACGCGTCTCTGACTCTTCGCGTCTGATTATCAATTAGTATTATTCATTATTTGTGTCCCCCTTTGGAGGGGGGCGGCTTTAGCCGCGGGGGAGGACCAATAAATACTGAATGATGTTCTGTCTAATGTCTCCTAACTCCTGCTCTTTCATTCCGGCAGTCTTACAGAATAACCGAAGCCCGCAAAATACGGCGTTCGCTTTTGCAGGCCGATGCCGTAGTAAAAATCGATTTGCATGTTCCTGCTTAACGCATACGAAAATCCGAAATCGAAATTAAATTCGGGGTCGTTCTTTTCAGGCAAATATGAATATGCTTCCGCAAAGAGTGAACTGACAGGCGTAGGAGAATAACCGAAAGATAGTGATATGAATCCTTCCTTTGTCTTTTCCTCTGTATCCCAGGATGCTCCTATGTTGTAAGTGACACCCGTTTTATCCGAAAATGAATTTGTCATTGCAAATTTAATCTCCGGATTAAAATGGTTCAGGCGGAACACCGAATGCCCGATTCCCGGAAGTTCCGAAGAGATAATCAGAGATGACATCGGAATGAAATCTTTTCCTTTGAAGAAATTAAACTTCAGTCCTAATTCGGGCGGTCTCAGACCTGTAATTTCTTCAGGGGGGCTGTTGTCCATAAAATTAAAATCTATTCCCCGAGCGTGCTTTTCAAATGCATATTCCACGCCAAATCTTAATTCCAGATATTTGAAAAGACCGTATCTAAAGAGAACTTCCGGCAGGGAAAAGGAATATTTCGGATATTTTGCTGCACCTTTAAAATCCTGATATTTAAATCCCGTTTCTATCTGGAAAAAATGCTTGTATAAAGTCATCGGTGACTCTGACACGTCGGGTCTATCCGTGAATATTCTTTCGGTTTCCTGCGCATTTAAAGTAGTGGTCGTAAAAAACAGAATACTTGAAATTAATATTTTCCTTACCATATTTTTGTTTCGTTGGTATTCAAAACGAAAATTACCTACATCACTTTGAATTTCAATCCTATCTGTCCCGTAACGAATTGCATCGGCTTGCTGTTGTT
>CAZOQR010000109.1:2961-6932 GCA_964581915.1 uncultured Ignavibacteriaceae bacterium
TTGTAATCGTCCTTCATGGCTCCTACAGGAGAAAACAATCCCAGTCCGAATCCTACTGTAATTCCGGAATATTTTTTCGCGGTTACATGAGTACCGGAAACCTGTGAATAAACAATATTGCAGGAAAAAAACACGAGAAAAATCAAAACGGATGTTTTCATGATAATGTTTATTTTTTCGATGTAATTTTTAAAAGACCGCCCGCTATCTGAGTGTTCGGCTCTTTAAGCACCATCACTCTGTAAATTCCGGGCTTTTCAAATTTTAGCCTGTTTTCTTCCGTGAAGTAGATATAATCCCAATTCGGGTCGACCGCGAAAGTAAACAGGTCAAGCACCTGCTCGACATCGTAAAATCCTTTATCGTCCGCTATCATCGTTATTTCCAGCGCGAGCGTGTTTACGCCTATCGTCGTCTCCATATGCCTGATGTCAAGAATCGCCGTCAGATAACCTGTCGAGAAAGTGTTGCTGACGTTGATTTCCCTGCCGTCCTTATAACTTTCGCAAAAGTAGAAACGGGGTGTTTCGTTCTGGGCTTCGGCTCTTCCGGGAATCATTACTGCCGGTAAAATCGTCAGCAGAACCAAAGCACTATATAATATCGATTTTTTCATATTTCCTTTGATGTGTATTTGAGTACAATGTTATTAAGCCCGTCGAGAAAAAATCCTTTGACGTTATTCCTGATAAGATATATTCTTTGATTGTAATAAAGATAAATCCACGCAGCGTCGTCTATTACAGTCCTTTCCATTTCGTTATAAATATTCTTTCTTTCCTCGAAATTCGTGACGAGGATTGACTTCTCATAAAGCCTGTCGATTTCGGGATTCGAGTATCCCGTCTTGTTCGGACCGAACGGAATTATGTTCTTTGAATAAAAAAGAGCCATGAAGTTTTCGGGGTCAAAATAATCCGCGCCCCAGTTGCCCCGCGTGAAAGCGTATTCGCCGTCCTGCTGCTTGGTGTTAAGCGTTGCCTGAAGCACCTGTTCGAGTTTCAGGTCAATGCCGATGTCTTTCAACTGTTCCTGTATCGCGATTGAAATATTTTTCTGAAGTTCGTCGTTTGAAATTACAAGTGTAAGTCCGAGTCCTTTACCTCCCGGATATCCCGCCTCTTCAAGCAGTGTCTTCGCCTTCATCGGGTCGTAACTATAGCCTTTTACTGAGGTATCATATCCCGGCATTCCGGCAGGCAGCGGTCCGTTGTTAGCCGCCGAGCCCCTGTTCTTGAGAACAAACTTCACAATCTTTTCCTTGTCTATAGCGTAATTTATCGCCTGCCTCAGTTTTTTATTTCCCGTGAAGGGGCTTGTCTTTCCCGCGGGCAATGACGTATTCTGCACCATAATCAGATAAACCGTATTCAGCCACGGCTGCTTTATCAGGTAATAATCCTTCTCGCCGGGCTTTACGAGATTGCCGTTCTCGTCGGTCAGGGCGTCGACAATCTCCGCTGATGGCTCGTGGTAATCGTACTTGCCGTTTAGGAAATCCAGAAATTCGGTCTCTGAGGATTTTGTAAACCCTATTTCAATTCTATCAAGATAGGGAAGCGGTTTTCCCGAAGAATCCTTCTCATAATAACCGGTATTCTTTTCCAGTGTTAAAAGTTTGTCCAGTTCCCAACTTTTGAACTTGAAAGGTCCCGTTCCGACAGGGTGCGCGTAAAATTTATCCTTGTAATAATTAACCGCTTCTTCGGGATAAACATAGCCGTATGTCATCGTCAGTAAACTAAGGAACGGCGCGAAGGGTTCGTACAATTCTATGACCAGAGTAGAATCGTTGGGCGCCTTGAGTCCGGAAATCTCTTTAACTTCATTTCCGCTCTTGCCCGCTTTGTATTCGTAGAATTCCCTTGCTCCTCTGATCTTATCCCTGAAAACCCATAGCCCGCGCGTCTTTGTTGACGGGTCGTTCACGCGTTCAAGGCAGTACTTAAAATCCTTTGATTTTATTGTCCTGCCTTTGCCGTCAGGAAAACACGCATCGTCGTGATATTTAATCTTCGTGTTTATCGTGAACGTGTAGGTCAGACCGTCATTGGAAATACTCCAATTTTTAGCCGTCTGCGGAATTATTTCGTTGTTTTTATTGTAGGAAACAAGCCCTTCCATCACGTTTGTCAGAACCCAGATTGTTTGCGGCGAGTTTGACATTACAGGCTCGAGAGTCTCAAGTCCGAGCGGAAAGTTTATGCTGAACATATTACCGCTCGTTTTCTTTTTAACGGCGCACGAAGAGATGAACGCGATGATGTAAATGAAAATAAGCGAACGTAATAAAGAGATAATTATTTTTCGTCTTTTGCCGATATTCAGAAATTATTTTTTCGATATAATTGTTAAAATATTATTAATAATCGATTTATTCCATACTTAAATTACATGAATCAGGAACTGAGGGAAAAAATATGCAATGCGCATTATCTTTCTTACAATAAAGACGGGAATTCTTACGTTCCCTGCGGAAATATCGGCGCGCTTCTGACCGTCAGAATGAAAAGAAACAGCGGTGATTTATTTCTGAGATATTTTTCCGGCGGGAAATATGCTGATTACAGTTATGAAACGTTCATTAAAAAAGTCTGGTTCCTTTCCTGTTATCTCCTCAAAAAGGGTATAAGAAAGGAGAACAGGGTTGCCGTTTTTTCTCACAACCATTCCGATACGGTACTCCTGTATTTCGCGGTCTGGAACATCGGAGCGGCTGTCGTTCCGTTGAACGTATCGGAGAGCGCGGAACGGATTGAATACATACTGAGAAACTCGGACTCGCGTCTGCTGTTTACAAGGAAGGAATACGCGGAAACAGTTAGTGGGTTTTGCGTGAGACCCGGCATTGAAACGGTAAATTTTGATGATATTGAAATCGGAGAATCGGATACTTGTCCCGCGGTTGATTACAAAATCAATGAATTCACCGAAGCGATGATTGTTTATACTTCCGGCACGACGGGAAATCCCAAAGGAGTCGTTCTTTACCAGTACAATCTCCTGTGCGACGCGCATTTCATCGCTGAATGGCATCAACTAAAGCGTAACGACGTGATGATGTGCGTGCTTCCGATTCATCACGTAAACGGTACTGTCGTTACCCTTGTGACCCCGATGTATTACGGAGGTTCTGTAGTCCTTAACGATAAATTCCACGCAGACAATTTCTTTGATTTGATAAATGAAAACGGCGTGAAGATAGTGAGTGTCGTTCCGACGCTTCTTAGGTTTTTAATGCACGCTCACGAAAACAGTGATGTACCCGGGCTCGATAAATTCAGCCACTTTATATGCGGCGCGGGACCGCTCACGAGCGAACTCGCGAGGGGATTTGAAACGCAATTCGGAATGAAGGTCGTTCACGGCTATGGACTTTCGGAGACAACCTGCTATTCCTGTTTCGTGCCCGTTAATTTGTCGGAAGAGGAGCACGGCAGGTGGCAGACTGAATACGGTTTTCCGTCAATCGGCATACCGCTCAAATGCAATGAAATGGAAATACACGATGCGGAAGGAGTTCCCCTTCCCGAAGGTGAAAAAGGCGAGATCGTAATACGGGGACACAACGTTATGAAATATTATTTCGACAACGATGCTGCGAATGAGAACGCGTTTACGCACAACTGGTTCAGAAGCGGGGACGAAGGATTCTTTAAAACAGACGAAACGGGCAATAAATATTTTTTCATTACAGGCAGGATTAAGGAATTAATAATCAGAGGCGGCGTGAATATTTCTCCTCTCGAAATCGACGAAGTGCTTTCGGGAATTGATTTCGTGAAATCAGGAATTTCGGTGGGCTTCGAGAACGAGTGGTACGGCGAAGAGGTCGGCGCGCTCGTGACTCTCAGGGATGATTTCAAGGATACGGATAAAAAAAAGATGGAAACCGAAATTATTAAACACTGCGAACTGCGTTTATCTTACAATAAAATGCCAAAGGTAGTTATATTTACTGACAGCATTCC
>CAZOQR010000109.1:7032-9450 GCA_964581915.1 uncultured Ignavibacteriaceae bacterium
TTACGGGCTGTCGGAAATCCAGATGCTCGACGCTTATAAAGCGATGCTTGCTTCAAGACTTTTGGACGACAGGGTCGAAACCCTTATAAAACAAGGCAAAGCGGCTTTCCTGATATCAGGCTCCGGACACGAGGCGGTTCAGGTCGCAACTGCTATGGCGATGAAACCCGGCAAAGACTGGTTTTATACGTATTACCGCGATGACGCTCTCGCCCTCGCTCTCGGCATTACACCCGAAAATATTTTTCAGCACGCGATGGGAAAAGCCACGGACCCGTTTACGGGCGGAAGGCAGATGGCGACGCATCTCGGGAGCAAAGAACTCAGGATGCCCACCGCTTCGTCGCCGACAGGCTCTCAATACCTTCAGGCGGTTGGCACGGCAATGAGTTCCGTGCTGCGGAATACGGACGAAGTCGTTTATGTCGCGGGAGGAGAAGGCTCGACATCGGAAGGCGAGTATTTTGAGGCGGTTAACTGGGCGACAAGAAAAAAACTTCCCGTTATATTCCTGATACAGAATAACAAATACGCTATTTCCGTGCCAGTGGAGGACCAGGCGGCGGGCGGCTCGATTTATAAAGCGTGTTCGGGATTCGAAGGTTTGAATAAATTCCACATCGACGGAACTGATTTTCTGGAAAGTTACGCCGCGGCGAAAGAAGCGGTGAGACTCGCGCGGGAAGGAAAGGGTCCCGCTTTGATTTACGCGGATGTCGTGAGGCTTCGCTCGCATTCGGCATCGGACGCTCAGGAGAAATACAGAAGCAGAGAGTCGCTCGACGAAGACCTGAAAAAAGACCCGATTGAGAAATTTGAAAACCTGCTCGTCGATACGAATATATTAACCCGCGAAAAAATTGAGGAGATTAGAAAGAGCATATTTGATGAAATGCTGCGGGTGTCGGACGAGGTATTCAAGCAGCCGGACCCTGAGGCGTCAACTGTCGAAAATTTTATGTACTGCCCCGAAAATGAGCAGAATGTAATTGAATACGAAAAAACAAAACCGGCGGGCGAGCCTATCGTGATGGTTGACGCGGTTAATCACGCGCTTCACGAGGAAATGGAAAAGAATCACAACATGATTATTTACGGTGAGGATATCGCAGACGGAAAGGGAGGAGTCTTCACGGCGACTAAAGGATTATCGACGAAGTTCGGTGAGGACAGGGTTTTCAATTCGCCGCTCGCCGAAGCGTCGATTGTCGGAACTGCTATAGGAGCGGCATTAACGGGAATTAAACCGGTCGTGGAAATCCAGTTCGCGGATTACATTTTTCCCGCTATGATGCAGATAAGAGACGAACTCGTAATGTACAGGTACCGCTCGAACAATCAGTTCGCCTGCCCCGTCGTAATCAGAGCCGCCTGCGGCGGATACATCGGCGGCGGGCACTACCACTCGCAGAACATCGAAGCGCTGTTCGCGAAATGCCACGGGATGTATATCGCGTATCCTTCGAACGCGGCCGACGCGAAAGGTCTGCTTAAAACCGCCTGCAATCTGAATGACCCGGTTCTTTTTCTCGAGCATAAATTCCTGTACAGGCAGGGCTTCGCGAAATCACCGGAACCTGACGCGGATTATTATCTGCCGTTCGGAAAAGCGGCAGTGAGAAGGGAAGGAAGCGACATTACAATCGTTACGTACGGAGCGATGGTCGAAAAGGCTCTCAGGGCGTCGAGGGAAATGGACAAGAAGGGGGTCGGAGTTGAAGTCATCGACCTGCGAACGATTGTTCCTTTGGACATTGAAACTGTTTTAAATTCCGTGAAGAAGACGGGCAAGGCGATTGTATTCTATGAAGACTCTAAGTTCATGGGTTTCGGAGCCGAAATAGCGGCGCAGATATCTGAGAACGCTTTTGAGTTTCTCGATGCTCCCGTGAGAAGGGTTGCCGCGCTTAATGTGCACGTGCCCTTCCATCCCAACCTTGAAAAGGCGGCGCTGCCTCAGGATTCGTGGATACTCAAAGCCTGCGAGGAGATGGCGGCCTATTGAAAAGTGTGGTAGTCCGTGTTACCGGGCATAAATAACTGTTGAATTCCGATATAAGTATTAAATTCATTTCAGGAATTGCAAACCGGTATTTTGCCTTATGCGTCCTTGTTTTTTTAAAGTTCTTCCAGAAGTTTTCTCATATCGGATATCTGCTGCCTGTTTCCGAGAACGATTAATTTCGTGTTCGCCCCGATAATCATATCGGGAAGAGGATTAATCGTGTATTTCCCGTCAGGATGCTTCAGCCCGATTATATTCGCGCCCGTTTTATACCTTATGTCAAGGTCCTTAATCGTTTTTCCGACGTAGTCTTCCGATAATTCATTGAGTGATAATTCCTCGAACGTGAGACTTATGTCCGAATCCTGTCCGGTCAACTGCGCGATGAACTCCATTATATCGGGTTTCATTAC
>CAZOQR010000110.1:0-9274 GCA_964581915.1 uncultured Ignavibacteriaceae bacterium
TTTGTTTCCTTTATAATTGACGGCAGGAAAAGTATATTGAGTTTACAAATTATTACATTTGCCTGATTCGGACACAATAGAACAAATCAAGAGCGGCGACAGGGAAGCCTTCCGCGAATTATTCAACAATTACAAGGACAGGGTTTACAACACTTCGCTCGGAATTCTACAGAATGCCGGGGACGCCGAGGATACAGTTCAGGAAGTCTTTGTAGAGATTTTCAATTCAATCGGAAAGTTCAGAGGAGATTCTTCGCTCAGCACCTGGATTTACAGAATCACTATGAACAAATGTTTCGAGCATCTCCGCAAGTCAAAGAGAAAAAAACGTTTCGGTTTTATGGAATCGATATTCGGAGAGAAATCGGAATCACTAAACCTTCCCGACTTCAATCACCCGGGAGTGATACTTGAGAACAAAGAGCGTTCGGCAGTGCTATTCAGGGCGGTAGAGAAACTGAACGATTCACAGAAGAGCGCATTTGTATTAAGCAAGATAGAGGGACTTTCGGTAAAAGAAATCAGCAAAATTATGAATCTGACCGAATCATCGGTCGAATCGCTTCTGCACAGGGCGAAAAACAATCTAAAAAAATTATTAAGCGATTATTATAACAGCGGTTTATGACCCGCAAGATTTTTTTAAAAAAAGCATCTAATATAAACGAATGGAGAAGCGAAATAAAATAGAAAATGAAATAAAAAAGACTCTCGAAAGCCTGGACGGAATCAAAAGGGCTGAAGCGAATCCGTTCCTTTTCACGAGAATTGAGTCGCGGCTTGAAAAGCCCGAAAATAACAGCGCGCATATTGTCAGGTATGTTGTCATCGCGGCAGTCATTCTAATATTGAACGTGATTTCCATTCTGGTTTACAGGAGCGCTTCCGTAGATGCCGGTAATTCGGGACAGACAGAAACGATAGTTCAGGAATTCAATTCATTCGAATATAATTCAAAGGATATTTTAAATGGATACAACTAAGAAAGACAAAGGGCTGTACATAGTTATAATCGCGCTGCTTGTAGTGAACATCGCGACACTCGGTTTTCTGTGGTACAATTCGCTGAGGCCGGGGCGGGGACCGGGAAACGAACCGATGCCGAACAGACCGCGCCCGGAAGCGCTTTTTCAGGAAGAACTGAAATTCACTCCTGAGCAGATGAAAAAAATCGAAGCGATGAGAGAAGAGAACTTCAAGGCGACGGATAAGATTCACAACGAACTCAAGGGATTGCAAAAAAGTATGATTGAAGTTGTCAGGACCGGAAACGACGAAGAGGCGAAAAAAACAGCGGGTTTAATCGGAGAGAAGCAAAAGGAACTCGAATTACTCAGGTACGAGCACTTCAAGCAGATACGCGGAATGTGCGACGAAACGCAGAAGCAAAAACTCGACGAGATGACGAAGAAAATTCCGGGTCCTGAAGACGGACCTCCGCCGATGATGAACCGTCCGCCGGAATTAAACCGCCGTCCGGATATGAGTTATCCGCCCGATACGAACCGCAAGTGAGTTTGGAATTTGAAATACCGGAAATTTGTGATTTATAATCCTGTTTCGTTATGCGGAGCGGGATTTTTATATTTGAAATTCCCAGAGCACTTTTCCGGAGTTGACGTCAATGCATACAGTTCTTAGCATCAAAACAAGAATCAGTTTATCGCCGTATATAATCGCGCGTTTGGTTCTCAGGTTCGGATTGCCTTTTGAGAACACGTAATCGAATCCGCCTTTTTCGTAGACTTTATCGGGCTCGGCAAATATATTTTCGAGAAGGGTTGTCCACGCAAGTGTTACGGATTTTTCACGCGCGTCAAAATTCACTTTTGATATTAAAACTTTTGCGGTGTCCGACGCCGTTGTCGTATGAATGACGAATACGCCCTTGTCGCGGGTGATTATGGTTTTAAACCTGCTCGTGCTCAAATCGTTAATTTGCTTGTATTTTCTTTCGATGTTATCTTCTTCGAATTTAATTCTCGACTTAAGGTTTTGTAAACTTCTTATTTTCCATTGGTCGGTTTCGTCTTTCATTTGTTCTTCCAATCCGTTAACCGAGTCTATAAACCTCTGGCTCTTTTCAATTTCCTCGTATACCGGGTTCAGGTATTCCGGAAAAACCTCTTTCACGTTTAGTGAGTTTGAACTTTCAAGAAATTCACCTTTAAGGAAATCGGGTTGTTCAAATTCTCTGGAGGCAAAGCGAATTGTTTTTCTCGGGTCGCCTGACAGATACATGTTATCCTTTTCCGTAACGTATATTGAAGTGGTAGACATAGTTTTTTCGTATTCGAAATTCTTAACGGGCGAAGTAATTTTTTCCGTGGAATAATTTTCAGGATTAAGAAGATAAACGAATCCGCTGTTATCCGCGATCATCGGCATTTTCTTAACGAGGTCGAAGCCGAAATATTTACGGAGTTCGTACCATTTAACTTTCGGAAAATTATTTTTAAGGAAAGGATTCACTTTCTCAATATCGTCCTTAGTAACGACTACGTCGAGAGTTTTCGGGTTTCTCGCGTGAAGTCCGATTTCTTCATTATCGCAGAAATACCAGAGTTTTCCGCCGGTCGCTCCGAGGAAATACATATAGCCGTCATCGCGTTCACCGAGTTCGATTCGCTTCGAAATTTTTCCCGTGTTAAGGTCGTAACTCGTAAGTCTGTATTCGGTATAGCCGGAAGTTGTTCTGAATCCCTGCTTGCTGGATTTTGAGGTAGCCTGAAAGATTTCCTCTTTCATTACCAGAAAATTTTCTCCGTTTACCGATGCCACTATCGCCTCCTCGATGTTATCGGCTTCGTCTTTCATGACGTTCTTCTTGAACATGCATCCGGAAAGCAAAAAAACCGGAAGAGCGAAAAGGAAGAAGTAAATTATTGTTCTCATAATAAATTGTTTTTTCAATTTACAGTTTTGATTTTTAATTTTCAATCTTTTACAGTTTTGGAATTTATGGCGGCGTACAGAGCGAAAAAATCTTAAGAATCAGTTAAAATGTTTATGTATTTCGGATTTCAGGGCAAAAAACGGAGAAATTCAAGGATTATTCGTGTATTAACACGATTAAATCAATAATTTTCACTTAATTTTGTTTTGGAAATACTATATATTCAAAAGATAATAAAGGGTTTAAAAAGGGAGTCTTCATGAGAAAGCATATTCAATTATTCCTTTTCTTGATTTTTTGCGCGGCTCTAATCAATCCGGTTTTCGGACAGCACAAGCAATTTAAAAAAGGACCGTACAAAAACATCCTTACGGATTTCACATTGACGATGAGCGACGGGACAATACTGGATTGTTCCAAATTCATGCCGTCAGGCTCGCCTCCTTCGGGCGGATGGCCGGCGATGATTTTCTGTCACGGATTCGGAGGAACGAAGGAAGACGTGATATCGGAAGCCGAGGACCTGGCGTCGAACGGTTATTTTACTATGTGTTACTCGATGCGCGGGCAGGGTGAATCGACAGGAAAGACGAATCTCATAAGCACGACTGAAATGTACGACTTCGTTGCTGTCGTGAATTACGTGAAATCGCAGGCGAACGTCAACACACAAAAAGTCGGGGCAATAGGCGGTTCTCAGGGCGGTACGATTCCTCTAATGGCAGCCTGTTATAATCCGGGTATTATAAGGTGCATAATCTCCGATGTATCCTCTCCCGAGTTTGCTACAAGTTGGATAGAAAACAAATCCGTGAAGATGACCTTGCTCTGGTCACTGAGTTACGACGCGTCGATAGCGAATTACACGAATCAGGTCAAGGCATACAGGAACTGGATTCTGGGCGACACTCCCGCGTACTGGGACAGTATTGCATACTACATGCCTTTAAACAGAGACTTTCTGAACAAGATAGGACAGAGCACGACGCCGACTTTTATAAGCACCGTGTGGCAGGACAAGTTCTTCAATTCTTACGGCTGGATGAAGTCATTTCCGGGCATGACGAATCCGTACAGGGTTTACATGGGCACATTTGACGCGCACGGCGCTGACGCGGATCAGGACGAAAGCGACAACCGCGACGCAATGACGGCGGACTGGATGGATTATTATCTCGGCGGAGTCGAAAACGGCGTTACAGATTCGGTGAGATATGTTTATGCATCGAGCACGTATCCCAGAACGACAGACGGATGGACGTGGAAAAGATTTTATTCTCCGACCTGGCCGCCCGCGGGCACCCAGAACATAAATTTTTATTTTCATCCGAACGGTATTATAAATAATGTCGTCAACAGCACTTCTCCGGATACCGTAGGATTCCTGAATGACATAAGGGACACGACGCTAACGATGACGACCGCCGTAAATTATGAGTTCACGGGTTCGACGTTCAATTCGAAATTCGTAAAGACGCAACTGATTTTTGAAACCGCTCCGCTTATAACACAATCGCGGCTCATAGGCACTCCGATGGTGAACATTCACTACAAGCCCGCGAGAGACGTAGCGCAGTTCAATCTGCAGATATATGAAATAAAGTCCGGCACGACGCCGTATCTTATAAGCAGGTGTAATTATACCGACAGGAAAGTTACGCCGGGAGTAATCAAGCAACTTACATTTTACGGAACATCGCACTCGCACATATTTCAGGCGGGAAGCAAGATAAGGGTCGTGGTGACGAATCTTGACAACATAACGAACGACCCGTTCCTGAGAACGAATCCTTACGTTCTTCCGAGCCTGAAAAAGGGCAGGAACATAATTTACATGAACGCGGCTAATCCGACATTTATACAACTGCCTTTGATAGGTTATACGGTGGGAATAACGAAGATATCTTCGGAAGTTCCCGACAGGATTACACTCGGACAGAACTATCCAAATCCGTTCAATCCGGAAACAAACATTAAGTTCAGCATACCCGCGAATTACGGCGGAGAGAATGTGCGCTTGGCAGTGTATGACATTCAGGGAAAAGAAGTACAGGTACTCGTAAATCAGAATCTTTCCGCGGGTGAATACGCGGTTAAGTTCGACGGGAAGAACATATCATCAGGTGTTTATTTCTATTCTCTCTCTGTAAAGGATTATAAAGATACGAAGAGATTCGTGCTTGTGAAATGATTTATATCCTATAGGTTTTATGAGAGACGCTTCGAGGCGTCTCTTTTTTTATTTGGCGGGAATTCGCACGTTTTCCGAACGATTTTGTGAAACCATAAACCGGTAAAAACGCAACTCGCGTTTTCGTTCTTCATATTTTCTTAATTCCCGTTACGTTATTTTTATCATACAAATAAAAGAGAATTTGGAATCAATAAAGGAAATATACAAGATAGGCTACGGACCGTCGAGCAGTCATACGATGGGACCGAGAAAAGCCGCCGAGAAGTTCAGGCAGAGAACGCTTAACGCTATCAATTACAGGGTAACGCTTTACGGCTCGCTTGCTGCAACCGGCAGGGGGCACATGACGGACAAGGCGATTTCGGAAGCCTTGAAGCCGACGAGTACGGAATTTATTTGGGAGCCGGAAAGATTTTTAACGTATCATCCCAACGCGATGAAGTTCGAAGCGCTTGACCTTGCGGGAAAACCGTTCGACGAATGGACAGTTTACAGCGTCGGCGGAGGAAAGATAACCGACGGGACGAAGGATAACGAAACGAAGAGAATATACGAGTTTACCACGATGACTGAAATCCTGAACTGGACGAACAAGACGGGACGTTCATTCTGGGAATACGTCGAGATGCACGAGGAGCATGATATATTTGAATACCTGCTTGAGGTGTGGGCGGTTATGCAGGAAACGCTTAAGCGGGGTCTTGAGGCGGAAGGTTTGCTTCCGGGCGGGCTGAAGATACGAAGAAAGGCATCGAGTTATTTTATAAAATCGAAGGGGTTCAGCGGTTCGCTTAAAAAGAAAACGCTCACGTTCGCGTATGCTCTCGCCGTGTCGGAGGAAAACGCCGCGGGCGGAATTGTTGTCACCGCGCCGACGTGCGGTTCTTCGGGCGTAATGCCCGCCGCTTTATACAGACTGAAAGAAAGCATGGATTTTTCGGACAAGAAAATTGCGCGGGCTCTTGCTACCGCGGGTCTTTTCGGAAACGTTGTGAAGGAGAACGCTTCGATTTCAGGCGCCGAGGTAGGTTGTCAGGGAGAAGTCGGGACTGCCTGCTCGATGGCAGCCGCTGCTGCAGCGCAATTGCTCGGCGGGACGCCTTCGCAGATTGAATACGCTGCGGAAATGGGAATCGAGCATCACCTCGGTCTTACGTGCGACCCGATAGGCGGTCTCGTTCAGGCTCCGTGCATAGAGCGCAACGCATTCGCCGCGGAGAAAGCGCTGAATGCCGCGACTTACGCGCTGCTGTCCGACGGACGGCATATTGTTAGTTTCGACAAGATAGTAAAAACAATGAACCAGACCGGACACGACCTTCCGAACATTTACAAGGAAACATCCGAAGGAGGAATGGCTGTATTCGGTATATAACAGCCTGAAAAAATTATCCAGCCGTAAAACAAAAAGGGGCGCGAAATAAATCGCAACCCCCTTGTTTGTTGTTGTTCTCCCAATCTTATACAGTACGGAGTATCGGACTCCGCCTGAAAATCAATTTATCAGTTTTTGGGCGAAAACTTGTTCACGACGTTGTAAACAGGTTTAAGAGTTCTGAGAAAGTCATATATCATGCCTAAATCTTCTGTTGTCATACCGGCATACATAGTCCAGGGCATCGCGGTGTTGAATGATTTCGGACCGACGCTGACATTCTTCGCCGAATCGGATTCAAAGGATTTAAACTTTTGAATGAACATTTCCTTTGTCCATGAGCCGATGCCGCTGGCGACGTCAGGCGTAATGTTCGCGCTTCTCAGCGTGAACTCAGGAGTATGAAATTCCATTCCGCCCGCGAAATTCTTTTCCATTATCGGCTTTCCTTTTTCCTGAGGCGTATGGCAGTCAAAACAGCCCGCGGCCTGAACGAGATATTTTCCGTATTCAACGGGATTGTTCCTGTCAACCTTGTTTTCCATGCTGAAACTTTTTACGGGAATTGTTTTTTCGATGAAGTTCATCGGAAAGTCAAGGGATTTGTCGGGAACGTGATTTTCTATCGGCTTCAAGGTGCGTATGTACGCGACAATTGAAAACAGGTCCTCTTTTGTGAGTCCGTTATAACTCATGTAGGGCATAAGAGGAAAAAGCGATTCGCCGTTCCTGTTAACGCCGCAGGTAATCGCTCTTATGATTTCGCCGTCAGTCCAGGAGCCGATACCGGCGGGAGTTATGTTTCTCGCGAAAACGCTCCCGGGCAGACCGAGGTTTTGTTTGTTGAACACTTCTCCGCCCTTGCCTTCGGTACCGCCGACGACCGGTCCGGAAAATTTAGAATAATCGCGCGTCGAATGGCAGTCGATACATACCGCGACGTGCGTGACGAGGTATTTTCCCCGCTCGAGCCGTTCTTTTGTCGCTTCGACTTTTACGTCGGGCGCAGAATCGGTTTTCGGAAATGTCGAATTGAAATAAACAAAGAATACAACTGCAACTGCAAGCACCCCTAAAACGGAGTACGTAAGGATTTTAAATAATTTTTTCATGCTCTCCCCAAATAAAGTTTAACAAAAAAACCGCCTCCAATGCAATATTCAGGGGGAATTGTTACAGATTAAAACATTGTCAGTTTTAAAAAGTTTCTTTTTTGTGTATACGTCAGGAAAGCAGTTTTGTTGCAATCGTTTCGCCGATTGAGAAACAGGAAGTAGCAGCGGGCGACGGCGCATTGCAGACGTGCAGAACGCGTTTATTTTCGACGAAAAGAAAATCATCGACGAGTTTTCCGTCTCTGCCGCAAGCCTGAGCCCTGATGCCTGCTCCGCCCGTTTCGAGGTCGTGTTCCGTTATGCATGGAGTGAGTTTCTGAAGCGCTCTTGTAAAAGCGGGTTTTGAAAACGAGCGGTAAAATTCCATCAATCCGGTTTTCCAGAATTTGCCTGCGACGGAAATGAATCCCTTCCAGACAAGGCTTTCGGCGAGGTCTTTCGGGTTAAGGTCGAACTTTCCGTAGCATTCGCGTCCGAAAGCGAAGACTGCATTTGGTCCTGCCTCGATATCGCCGTTCATCTTTCTCGTGTAATGTACGCCGAGAAAGGGGAACTGCGGGTCGGGCACAGGATATATTAGATTCCGGACAAGCCCGCTCTTTTCTTTTTTTATTTTATAATACTCGCCCCGGAATGGTATTATGCGCAGGCCGAGATTTTTGTTGTTAAGGCGCGCGACCCTGTCGGATTGAAGCCCGCAGCAGGTAAGAAGAAGTTTTGCTTCGTAAAATTCCCTGTTCGTGCCGATTTCCACGCTGTCCGTCTTTTCGACTATGTATTCAATCTTTTCGTTGAAGACAAATTCCGCTCCTTTGCCCTTGAGCAGTTCGTGAATTTTTTCCGAAACTATTTTGTAATCGATTATCCCGGTTTGAGGGACGTGAACCGCCCTGACACCGCTGACATTAGGCTCGAAATCACTCAGTCTTTCGGATTCAATAACCTTAAGCCCTTTAAGTCCGTTTTCCTCGCCTCTTTCACGGAGGTTCATCAGGGCTGGAATTTCCTGTTCGTTCGAGGCTACTATAAGTTTGCCGCAGATGTCGTATTGTATTTCATTCGCGTCGCAGAAGTCAAGAAGCATTCTGTAACCCCGCGTGCAGTTGACGGCTTTAAGGCTTCCGGGTTTATAGTAAATGCCCGAATGAATGACACCGCTGTTATTTCCCGTTTGATGTTTCGAAACACCGCTTTCTTTCTCGACAATAAGAAGTCTTAATGCGGGGTTTTTCCCGAGAAGTTTAAGCGCGGAACTGAGACCGACAATTCCTGCTCCTGCAACGATTACGTCGTAATATTTTTTCATAATGGATGTTATGCAAAAATGCAGAATTTACAAATTAGATAAAGCGATAAAAGCGGGAATAGTGCTTGCAGCGCCGAAAAATTAATTGCAGCCGACGTTGTTTGATACGCTCAAAAAAGGGTGTCGGGCAGCGCGGAAGATAGAATGTTTTAGGAGAAATTATTGTTATAAAAACCGTATACCTTGAAATATCAGGAGTGGTAAACCCGTTATTGAAATACAAAATTATTTTTTATTACTCGGACAATAACGTCCTTTTAAAACTGCAATTTTGGTTTAACATTTTAGGAAAAAAGAAGTAAATTACAAAAAATAATTAAAATCACTATCGAAAATTATTAACTATGTCTGACCTTACATCTTCCAACACATCGCTGGAAAAATTCAA
>CAZOQR010000111.1:0-9100 GCA_964581915.1 uncultured Ignavibacteriaceae bacterium
TTATGACGGCTCGATGATTGTTTACCGCGCATCACGACCCAAAGAAGGAAAGGAACTCGATGAATATAGGGCTTTGCTTAAAGAAGGTCTTATACGTCCGCACGCTCTCGAAATATTCGTAATGAATGCCGACGGAACTAACAAACGTCGGGTGACGAATAACGGGGCTGCAAATTTCGGTCCGTACTTCTTCCCGGACGGAAAAAGAATCATATTCTGTTCGAATCTCGGCGACACGAAAAGCAGAAACTTCGACCTCTGGGCAATTAACATCGACGGTACAAATCTCGAGCAAATCACTTTCAACGAATCGTTCGACGGATTCCCGATGTTCTCGATGGACGGTAAGAAATTTGTTTTCTGTTCGAACAGGTTCGGCAAAGCAGCGGGCGAAACGAACGTATTCATCTGCGACTGGGTTGATTGACGCCTTTTAAGTTTCAATTCACGCTATAACTGAATTACGCGCGCTTCAGTTTCATCAATGCAATTAAATGATTTTACACTCGCGTACAAATAACTATTTTACAGTATTTTACATAATTCGCACCTTTTTTTTTCTGACTTTAAGTATTCCTGTTATTTTAGTATTTTTAAAATTACTTATCAATCTCTTGCAATGATTAGCAGCAGAAGAAAACTCATTACAAATATACGGGATTTTACGGGCATAATTCTCGGCAGCATAATATTCGGAATATCATATTCGTGGTTTCTCATACCTTTCAAAGTTTCGCCTGGAGGTGTCGGCGGCATAGCGCAGGTTATTTATTACTTCGTCGGAATACCAGCCGGCGTGTCTATGCTAATCATTAATATTCCCCTCTTCGTCATTGCGTGGTTCTTCCTCGGCAAGCAGTTCGGATTCAAGTCGTTTTTCGGAATGTTCATGGGCTCGATATTCATCGATTTAACGAGTCCGGAATTGCTGTACAAGCAGTTCGCGTTTCTAAGGGAGTTTATAAACACGCAATACTGGGCGTTTACCGACAATATTCTGCTCGCTTCGCTCGCGGGCTCAGTCCTGCTTGGTCTCGCGCTCGGCATTATATTCAAGTTCAAAGGCTCGACCGGCGGTACGGATATTCCCGTCGCGATGCTGAAACAGTACACGGGACTTTCAATCGGCTCGGGATACTGGGTCATAGAAACGCTCATAATATTCTCTATCGGTGTCGCGTTCAGGGATTTGAATTTAATAATCTGGGGATACCTGAACCTGTTCATTACTACGCAGATAGTTGACATCACGGCTGAAGGGCTTCCTTACGTGAAAGGAGCGTACATTATGTCAAAATTTGAAGACGCGATTCGGGAAAGAGTGATTTCTGAACTCGATAGGGGTATAACCGTATTCAAGTCCGAAGGTGGTTATTCTGGCGAGAAGCAGAATGTTCTTTTCATTGTCGTCAACAGAAGCCAGGTGACGCCGCTGAGAAGAATCGTAAAGGAAGAAGACCCGAAGGCATTCATGATTCTGGTTGACGTGAACGACGTTATGGGCGACGGATTCAAGACAAGAACGATAGATTTTCAGCAGCCTCAATAATATTTATTTCATTGAAAAAATAGGCTTTTTTAGTTAACTTTAGTGTTTATGCGTAATTTTTAGATGTTCGAGGATTTAACAAATAAATTCGATGCCGTTCTCAAGAAGATACGAGGACAGGGGAAGATAACGGAAAAGAACGTTGACGAGTCTCTTCGCGAGGTCCGGCGCGTCCTTTTCGATGCCGACGTGAATTACAAAGTCGTCACGAATTTCATCGCGGAGGTTAAGAAAAAATCTCTGGGACAAAACGTTATCAACAGCATCACCCCCGGACAACTGATTGTAAAGATTATTAATGACGAACTCATCGAACTGATGGGTTCCGAGAAAAGCGATTTGAAGTTCTCTGACAGGATACCGTCCGCGGTAATGCTGGCGGGTCTTCAGGGTTCGGGCAAGACGACATTCGCGGCTAAACTCGCGAAATACCTGAAATCGAAAGGCAGGAATCCCGTGCTCGCGGCGTGCGATATTTACCGCCCCGCGGCAATAGAGCAGTTGAAGGTTCTCGGCAAAGAAATTGACGTGCCTGTAATCAGCATCGACAGCGAAAAGAACGTTGTAAAGATTGCGGAAGCCGCAGAGGATTACGCCAGAAAGAACGCGCGCGACACGATGATAATCGATACGGCCGGAAGGCTCGCGATTGACGAACAGATGATGAACGAAGTGGCGAACCTCAAGAGCGCGCTGAAACCCGAAGAAATTTTGTTCGTGGTTGATTCGATGACGGGTCAGGACGCGGTTAATACAGCGAAGGCTTTTCACGATAAACTCGATTATTCGGGAATAGTTCTTACGAAACTCGACGGCGATACAAAAGGCGGCGCGGCGCTTTCAATAAAAGCGGTCGTGAACAAGCCGATAAAGTTCGTCAGCATCGGCGAGAAACTCGAGGCGCTTGAGCAGTTCCATCCCGACAGGATGGCTTCGCGGATACTGGGTATGGGCGACATCGTTTCATTCGTCGAAAAAGCCCAGCAGGAAATCGACATCAGCGAATCTGCCAAACTCGAGGAGAAACTCAGGAAAAACAAGTTTGATTTTAACGACTTTCTCAACCAGATAAAGCAGGTTAAGAAAATGGGCTCCATACAGAACCTCGTTTCTATGATTCCAGGAGCGAGCAAGGCGCTAAAAGACAAGGAAGTGGACGAGAAGGCGTTCGTGAGGATTGAAGCGATAATATTATCGATGACGGCGCGGGAAAGGGAAAATCCGAACGTGCTGAACGGCATGAGAAGAAGACGCATTGCAGACGGAAGCGGAACGAGCATTCAGGAAGTCAACAGGCTCATTAAACAGTTCGAGGATATGAAAAAGATGATGAAGAATTTTTCGACGGGAAAGATGAGAAATCTCCTCAAGGGAATGAAACTTCCCCCGGGAGTTATGAACGATTTTAAACTATAGTTTTTCTATCGATTTTTAAAATAATTTAATTTAATATTTAATAGAAAGAGAATTCGAAAGGAGTAACACCTAATTGGTTAAATTAAGACTCAAAAGAATGGGAAAGAAAAAGGCGCCTCTGTACAAGATTGTCGCCGCCGATTCCCGTTCGCCGAGAGACGGAAGATTCATAGAATCTGTCGGGAATTACAACCCGCACGCGGAACCCGCACAGGTTGTTCTTAAAGAAGAACGTGTAATTCACTGGCTCACAAAGGGCGCTAAACCCACGGAAACCGTCAGGAACCTGCTGAGACGCGAAGGACTGATTATGAAAATGAGATTGTTGAAATCAAAAGCGAGCGAAGAAAAAGTAAGCGAAAAGATGCAGCAGTTCATTGACGATAAGGCTAACAAACTCGAAAGAGCAAAAGCCAGAAAATTAAGACAAAAGGAAAATAAGGCTCTGAAGAAAAAATCGGAAGAGCCAAAAGCGGAATAAAATAGTACTTTTTCCGGCTTAATCACAAGTTTCTTTTCAACTAAAAAATATAGGAGGTTCTGTGAAGGAATTCATAGAATATATCGCGAAAAATCTTGTAGATAAACCGGAGGGTGTAATCGTAGAAGAATCTGTTTCGGGAGGAGTTGTGCATTATCAACTTCTCGTGGACCCTGGCGAAACAGGTAAGGTGATTGGGAAAAAAGGAAAAACAGCGAAGGCCATGAGAGTCCTTCTCATTGCGGTCGGCGCTAAGAACGGGAAGAAAGTTTCCCTGGAAATTCCTGACAGGGTTCTGAAAGAAAGTTAAATTGATTGATTCGGACAGGCTTGTTTACATAGGCAGAATATCGGGTACCTTTGGGATAAAAGGAACGGTTAAGGTAATTCCTCTGACCGACTTTCCCGAAAGGTTCCTGAAAACAGAATATGTTTATCTTGTCGACGAAAAGAGAAAGCAATTGATCAGGGACAAGTTCAGCGGGTCTCACGAATTTCATATCAGCAATTCGGAGATATCTAAGGGATTTGTTAAGGTTGATTTTGTGAACTACGAAAGCATTTCGGATGCTGAGTTACTCAAGGGATTGCTTTTGGGAGTGGATGAAAAAGACAGAGTAAAACTGCCCGACGGCATGTTTTATTTCTACGATTTGACAGGGTGCGAGGTCTTTGACCGGGGAAGACAGGCGGGTTTCGTTACCGGCGTTGAAAACTACGGGAGTTCGGACCTGCTCGTTGTAAAATCAGGCGGAACAAGTTTTTTTGTGCCTCTTCTTAAAGAGTTCGTGAAAAAGATTGATATCGACGCGAAGCGGATAGATACGGAACTGATTGAAGGATTCAAGGATGAAGATTAGATTCGATATAATAAGCGCGAATCCGGCTATACTGGATAGTTCTTTAACAAACGGGCTGATTTCCCGCGCCGTAAAGAAAAAATACGCGGAAGTTCACGTGCATAACCTTCGGGATTACGCTGAAGGAAAGTACAAGCAGATTGACGACACGCCTTACGGCGGCGGAGCGGGAATGATTCTGAAACCCGAACCGATTTTCAGGTGCGCTGAAAAACTGATGAGCGAAAGGGATTACGACGAAGTAATTTACTTCTCTCCTCAGGGTATCAGGTTCGACCAGAAAAAGGCGAACGATTTTTCGCTTAAGCGGAACATGATTCTGATTTGCGGACACTACAAGGGAATAGACGAAAGGGTTATAAAGAAACTCGTTACTCTCGAGTTGTCAGTCGGTGATTATGTTCTTTCCTGCGGCGATATAGCGGCGCTCGCGTTCATGGATTCGGTAACGAGACTAATTCCGGGCGTGCTCGGGGACGGCGAATCCGCTCTGAGCGATACGTTTCAGGTTGAAACCGGATTCGACAGCCCGCAGTACACGAGACCGGAAAAGTTTGAAGGAATGAAAGTTCCTGACGTGCTTCTCTCGGGGAATCACGCTGAGATAAAAAAGTGGAGAGAGAAAAAAGCAAAATCGAAATACAGAAAATTAAAAAAATTAAATAAATAATCAGATTCAACAGGAGTAATCTTAAAATGGACAAATTAAAGTTAGTTGAGGCAGCGCAGATTAGAAAAGACATGCCTGATTTTCATGTCGGCGATACGATTTCAGTTTTCGTAAAAGTTATTGAAGGCGACAAGGAAAGAATCCAGCAGTTCAAGGGTATAGTGATGGGAATCAAGGGCGGCGGATTGAGCAAGACTTTCCGCGTGCGGAAGATTTCAAACGGCGTCGGTGTCGAAAGAATTTTCCCGATTAATTCGCCGAAGATTGCAAAGGTCGAGATAGTAAAGCACGGCAGCATCCGCAGGGCGAAACTTTATTACCTGAGGAAACTTACCGGCAAGGCAGCGACAAAGATAAAAGAGAAAAAGAGAAAGATTCTTGAAACCGTTATCGAGGAACCCGCTCCTCCCGCGCCCGTGGATACGGCTGCGGAAAATCCGGTAAAAGCGGAATAACAAAAAGTTTAAGGTCAGGTCTTCAGCCTGACCTTTTTCAATTATTAGAATTTGCCTTCGAGAAAAATTTTCATATCAATCGCAGGGAACATCGGTTCGGGTAAATCGTCGCTCACGCGGCTTCTCGCGGAGCGGTTCAAGTGGATTCCCTATTACGAGTCCGTCGCCGATAATCCGTACCTGAGCGATTTCTACGCGGATATGACAAGATGGTCTTTCAATCTCCAGATTTACTTCCTCGCGCACAGGTTTAACGTTCACAAGGAAATCGTCGAAAGACCGAACTCGGTTATTCAGGACAGGAGCATATATGAGGACGTTGAGATTTTCGCCAAGAACCTGCACAAACTCGGAAGGATGTCAGACAGGGATTACACGACCTACTCGAACCTTTTCGCGGAAATGACGAGTTACCTCCGGCCGCCCGACCTTCTCGTTTATCTTCGCGCGGACGTCGCAACTCTCGTGAAACAGATAAAAGCGCGCGGACGCGAATTCGAAAAGGACCTCGACATTGAATACCTTACCGAATTAAACAACAGTTACGATGAATGGATTAAAAGTTACGGTTTCGGAAGGGTTCTGACGATTGACACGAACGAACTAGACTTCGTTCATACGGATAAGGATTTCGACCACATAATTACAACAATAGAAAAAGACCTCCTGCTTGACCTGCGCCTGTTCACTTGATTCTGCTCGGCGTCGGTATGTCGTACTTGCTCATCAGTTTATACAAATGACTCCTCTGAATTTTCAACGCCTCCGCCGTCTGGCTTATGTTATACCTGTAATCGTTAAGCATTTTCAGCAGGAACATTTTTTCGGATTCGTTCTGGAAATCGTTCAGCGACAGGTTCTTGTTCAGCAAATCGTTTAGTTCGCGTGAATGCCTGCTCCCCGGAAGTTCGATGTCATCTTCTTTTATAATTCTGTCTTCAATAGTGAACATCAGCCTTTCGGTGTAATTCTTAAGTTCCCTGACGTTTCCCGGCCATCTGAATGACTTGAGACGGAGCAGCGCCCCTTCCGTGAATTCTTTCGGCTCGACGTTGTACAGCCGCATTACCTGTCCGATGAAATAACCGGTTAGTACTTTTATGTCCTCCGTCCGTTCGCGGAGAGGAGGAACATCGATTGTCATCACGTTAATTCTGTGGTACAGGTCTTCCCTGAACTTTCCGTCCTGAATCTCGCTCTTTAGGTCCTTGTTCGAAGTGAACAGGAATCTCAGGTCGGTCTTGACTTCATTCGATTGTCCGCGCCGCGCGAATTTTCCCTCGTCGATTACTTTAAGCAGTTTCGACTGAACGTCGGGACTGAGGTTCGATACCTCGTCGAAAAGAATCGTGCCGCCTTCCGCTTCTGATAACTTTCCCCTGCTTCTCAGCACGTTGTTCTCCATTAAACCGAAAAGTTCGTTGTCGGCATTCGTTTCGTTCAACTGCGCGCAGTTTATTATAACAAACGGCTTGCCGCTCCTCGCTGATTTGAGGTGCAGTTGATTCGCCACGAGCATTTTGCCCGTGCCGCTTTCGCCCGTAATCAGGACGTTGTACTGCAGGTCCTTGAATTTATCAATCAGTTCGAGAACGCCGTTAATGCCGGCGCTGTTCCCTATTATTTCGTTATCCTCAATCTGCTTGTTCCTCAAACGTAGTATCTCGTCCTTCGACTTGCGGTACTCAATCGCGTTTCTTATCGTGAGCACGAGTTCGGGTATGTCGGGAAGCGGTTTTTCAAGGAAATAGTAGGCGCCTTTCTTTGTAGCGTCAACAGCAGTCTCAATGTTGCCGTGTCCCGATATCATTATTACGACCTGATTCGGTTTCATTTCGATTATCTTCTCGAGCACCTCTATTCCGTCCATCTTCGGCATCTTAATATCGAGAAGTATGAGGTCGTAATCCGAGTTGTTAACTTTCTCGAGCGCCGAAAACCCGTCGGCGCAGGTATCCACATCGTATTTGTTATGCCTCAGAATAAGAGAAAGGCTCTCGAGTATCGACTGTTCGTCATCGACTATCAGAATTCTGTTGGACATTTTTTTATTGTTTGAGTTCTATAATTGTAGCGCCCGTATCGCCCTCGTTCCAGTTTCCGAGCCTGAATCCGTTCACGTGTTTGTTCTTCTTAAGCAGCGCGTGCACCGCTTTTCTTAAACTTCCCGAACCTTTTCCGTGCACGACCGTAAGTTCGCGCGCAGAATTAATTTGCCCTTCGTAAATGAAAGTTTCAAGTAATTCTTCTATCTCATATGAATACTTGCCGCGTATGTCGAGCCTCGTGTTAAAACCTTCGTTCAACGTCACCGAATACCCCGCGTAAGTATCCTTCTCCTTCTTTTCCGCGCGCTCGAGAAGCGATTTCTTCGTCCTGAGTATGATGCCGTTCGCGTTCAGCGTCACGCTGTCCCCTTCAATCGCGGTTATTTCTCCGGACGCGGCGCTGTCCGCCACCTTTACGATGTCACCGACTTTGAAATTCTTCTTCTCCTTCGGAGCGGTCTTCTCCGTCTGCCTGAATTTCTCGGATTCTTTTTTAAATTCTTTCTTAATATCCGAAACCGATTTCTCCTTTTCCTTGACCTCCTTCACGGTTTTCTCAACGAGTTTTCTTCCTTCCTCAATTATATCCTCTGCCTTGCTCTTCGCCTCTTTAAGAAGTTCCTTCTCCCTGTTTCTGAACACCGATAGTTTTCCCTCGTACTCTGATATTTTCTCGTTAAGTTCGCCGTTGTTTTTTTTCTGCTCCGCGAGTTGTTCGTCAAGCGATACCTTCGTCTTGTTAAGTTCGACGAGCAGGTCCTCCAGCGCGCTGTGGTCGCCCGCGATAAATGACGAAGCGTAATCAATTATTCTATCGGGTATCCTGAATTTCCTCGCGAGTTCGAACGTGTAACTCTGTCCGGGAATTCCCAGGTTGAACCTGAACGACGGTGCGAGACGCTCGAAATCAAAATCGAGCGACGCGTTCTCAAACTTCGGATTGTTGTGAGCGAACACTTTCAGGTCGCCGATGTGAGTCGTGACAACCGTGAACGATCCCTTGTCCGAAAATTCTTTCAGCACGGATGCGGCAAGCGCGCTGCCGAATTTCGGGTCGGTGCCGCTGCATATCTCGTCTATAAGTATGAGCGAATTCTTATCCGACCCTTCGATTACTTCCCTGAGTTCCTTTACGTGAGAACTGAACGAACTAAGGCTGTTCTCGATTGACTGCTCGTCGCCGATTACGACGAATATTTTATCGAAAATCCTGAGAACGCTGTCAGGCGAAGCCGGGATGAACATCCCCGACTGAAACATTATCTGAAGTATTCCCGCGGTTTTGAGCGCGACCGTCTTTCCTCCCGCGTTCGGTCCGGTAATGATTATCGTATTGATGCCGTCCTTCACTGAAAATTCGAGCGGTATCACTTCTTCCCTTCCGAATTTCTGAAGCAAAAGAGGATGGTATGCTTTTCTGTATGTTATTTCGCCGCCTGATATTACGGGCTCGCTGCAGTCGTATTCAATCGCGTATTTCGCTTTCGCCCTTATGAAATCAAGTTCTCCGAGTATGCCGTTGTTTACCTTCAGTTCGTAATAATATTTCGCGATGTCTTCGGATAGGTAGCGGAGAATTTTCTCGACTTCCCTCTTCTCTTCGAAATACAATTCGGTTATT
>CAZOQR010000112.1:0-9080 GCA_964581915.1 uncultured Ignavibacteriaceae bacterium
ATACAATTTGATAATTCAGAATTATCGATTTTTTAATAATTCAAGTAACTTTTTATTCCTAATTTTTTTCTCAAACCGAATAAATATTTTCGACTTGTTTTAATATTTCATTTATGATATGTTGCTCGCTTTCCGGAGTCTTTCCGGCGATATGGTTTGTGAGCAATACATTATCCAGCCTTCTGAAATTATCGTCTATAAAAGGTTCATTTTGGAACACATCAAGCCCTGCCCTGAAGAATTTTCGACTTTTTAAAAAGCGAATTAGATGAATTTCGTTCACGACTCCGCCTCTCGAAGTGTTTATAAATACTGCGTTTTTCTTCATAAGGTTGAGTTTTTCCCGGTCAATGAAATTCAAATTTTGCTTGTTGAGAGGGATATGCAGGGTTATGATGTCGGAGTTTCTTAATAGATACCAAATGTCATAATACCGTATAGATTTGTTCTTTCTAACAACTTTACCATCAGTATCATTAGCAAGAACCTCCATGCCGAACGCTTTTGCTATTTTCGCCACTCTGGAACCTACTTTGCCTGTTCCGATAATACCGATTTTCAAACCCGATAAGTCATGTCTTTCGTAGTCCCAGAAATCGAACCTGTCCTGTGCGATCAGTTTTCCCGAAAGAGCCGTATTTTTTAGTATTCCGAGTATCAGAGCGAAGGTGTGTTCGGAAGCGGCAACGACATTCCCATTCTCGGAATTGACTATCCTTATTTTCCTTTTTTCCGCATATTCAGCATCGATATGGTCGACACCTTTTGAAGCCGTGCAAATAGTTTCAAAAGAGCATCTCGACAGAAACAACTTATCAAGTTTTCTCTGCGATTTAATAATCAGCACTTCATACTTGCCGCTAAGACTGATAATATCGTCATTGCTCAGGCGACTATTAAAATTTATCGAAAATCTGTCAGGAGATAAACTAAGAAAGCGTACCGGATTTATATCGGCAGCAATGAGCACATTAATTTTTTTATCAGGACACACGACTCATGGGATTAATCCTGTTTGAGAAAAGTAAAACGGTTATGTCTCGTTGTTAGTCTTCTGGTTCTTAAGAGCGTCGCCAATCAGACCGATAACTTCGTTTCTTCCTTCGCCTGAAATTATGGAAAACGGAATGAAGTCCCTGCAAAGTTCGTCGTTGTTTACGATCTTTGAAGCGCGGTAAATCTGCTTTTCCATCTTGTTCTTCGATATCTTGTCAGATTTAGTGAGTACAATGGCGAAAGGAATTTCGTAATACTCAAGCCAGCTTACCATCAGTTCGTCGAGATAGGTTGGTTCGTGTCTTGCGTCGATAAGCACGAAAACCATATTTACATTCTGTCTTTCGCTAATGTATTCTTCGACGAGTTTTCTCCAGCCTGCCCTTATTTGCTCGGGCACTTTGGCATAGCCGTATCCGGGAAGGTCAACAAGATAAAATTCTTCGTTTATCAGGAAATAATTCAACTGTCTTGTTTTACCCGGCACGGAGCCGATTTTGGCAAGACTTTTCCTGTTGCAGATTTTATTTATCATTGATGATTTACCGACGTTTGAGCGTCCGACGAAAACAAACTCGGACAAAACCGATTTCGGAAGTGTCCTTAAATCGTAAATGCTGCTTATAAATTCTGCCGAAGTAATCTTCATTTTCAGTGTAAATTATAAATCCCTAACTTTTTCAGGAATAAATATTATTAATTATGATTTTTTCAAAAAGTTAAGGACTTGGTTTGGTAAAAAATAATAAATTTGCTTGTTTTATGAAATGAAAAAATTTGGTATTGAAGAAATGACTTGATGTTAGCGAAAAAAAGGCTGTCCTTTCGGACAGCCTCATAAAAGCAGGATATTCCAGTGTTTTACTCTTCTTTTTTCTTAGGTGTTTTCTTCGTCGTCGTTTTCTTCACGGGTTTTTCCGTCTTGGTCTCTTTCTTTTCTGTCTTCTTCACGGTTTTCTTAGCTGTCGTCTTCTTTACGGGTTTTTCGGCAGGCTCTTCGGTTTCGGTTTTCTTCTTAGAAGTTTTCTTCGCCGCCGGTTTAACTGCCGCTGTTTTCTTTCCTTCGGAAGTCTTTGTTTCCGCTTTTGGCTTTTCGACTACGCTGAAATCAACGAGTTCGATTATCGCCTCATCGCCGCCGTCGCCGACTCTGAATCCGCTTTTAAGAACTCTCGTGTAACCGCCGTTTCTTTCCAGAATTTTCGGCCCTATTTCCTTGAGAAGTATGTTTATCGATTCTCTGTCCTTAAGGAACTTTCTGATTTCCCTTGCAAAGTGAACGTACTTTTCCGGGCTCTTGTCCTTAAGCAACACGGCTTTTTTCGCTTTAGTCAGCAGAGGTTCAACGTATAGTCTGAGTTCTTTCGCTTTCGCCAGCGTGGTTTTTATTCTCTTATATTTTATTAACGACATCGACAGGTTTGAAAGCAAGGCTCTCTTATGGCTTGCGGTTCTTTTCAGTTTTCTGCCTTTTTTTCTATGTTCCATTCTTTACAAAGATTTGTTTATCAAAATTTAAGATGTCTTATTTCTTTTTTTCTTCGCCGATATATTTTTCCACGTCCATTCCAAAACTTAGTCCGAAACTTTCGATAAGTTCACCGAGTTCAGCAAGAGACTTTCTTCCGAAATTCCTGTAATGGAGCATGTCGGATTCCTGTTTGCTAACGAGTTCCGCGATATTCTTTATGTTAGCCGAACGCAGGCAGTTCTGCGAACGCACGGAAAGATCGAGTTCATCTACAGGAGTCAATAATATCTTCTTTATGTTTTCAAACTGCTCATCCCTTACTTCTTCGACCGTATCCTTGAATTCGGCATCCGGGCTCAGGTTAAGGAAAAGTTGAATGTGTTCTTTCAGAATCTTAGATGCCTGGATTACCGCCATCTCGGGTTCTATCGCGCCGTTAGTCGTAACATCAAGAACAAGTTTTTCGTAATCCGTTCTCTGACCGACTCGCGTGTTTTCTATCGTATAGTTCACGTTTAGTATCGGTGAGAAAAGTGAATCGACCGGGATGAAACCGACTGGCAGGTCGTATTTCTTGTTTTCTTCGGAAGGGACATAACCGACGCCGCTTCCAATCCTGATTTCAACGTCCATAACGCCTTCCTTGTTCAGGGTAGCGATGTGGAGTTCGGGATTGAGTATTTCGTATTCGGCTGTTGCTTCCTGTATATGTTTTGCCTTAAGCTCGGCGGGACCCGAAATCTTGAATTCAATCTTACCGGGCTTTCCGGACAGGTCTTTAAATCTGACTTCTTTAAGGTTAAGAATAATTTCCGATACGTCCTCAACAACACCTTTGATAGTCGTGAATTCATGCTGGATGTCATTTACCCGTAATGCCACGATAGCGGTGCCTGGTAAAGACGAAATCAAAGCCCTTCTCAGCGCATTACCAATAGTAACGCCATAGCCCCTTTCGAGAGGCTGTACGATGAATCTGCCAAAAGTATCAGTATATGAAGATTCTTCTTTAATTACCTTTTCCGGTAAAAGCAAATGATTAATTTTCATTATGTATTTATTAGATTTTATTTTGAATACAATTCAACGACAAGTTGTTCGTTTCCGATGAAAGGCACATCGCTTCTTTCCGGTACGTTCAGAAACGTTCCTGACATGTTCGCTTTATCGAGATTCAGCCAGGACGGAAGCATATTGTCCTTCATTCTCTTCATCGCTTCGTGAAAAGAAGGCACCTTTCTGCTTTTTTCCCTTACCTGAATGACGTCGCCGGATTTCAGCATGTAAGAAGGAATGTTAACGACCTTGCCGTTCACGGTTAGATGTCTGTGCAGAATCAACTGTCTTGCCGCTTTTCTGGACGGAGCGAGACCGAGTCTGTAAAGCGTATTGTCAAACCTGCTTTCAAGAATCTTTACGAGGTTATCGCCTGTAACACCTTTCTGCTTAGCTGCATCTTCAAAATATCCTCTGAATTGTTTTTCGAGAAGTCCGTATGTCTTGCGGATTTTCTGTTTCTCCCTCAACTGTATTAAATAATCGCTAACTCTGGGTCTGCGGCTCATTCCGTGCTGACCCGGAGGATAGTTTCTTGATTCAATCGGGCATTTGTCAGTAAAGCACTTTACGCCCTTCAGGAATAACTTAGTTCTTTCTCTTCTGCAGAGTTTACAACTTGCATCAGTATATCTTGCCATTTATAATTTTTTCTTTAATTATAATAAAATTTTTAAACTCTTCTTCTTTTCGGCGGTCTGCAGCCGTTGTGAGGCAGAGGTGTAATGTCCTTTATAGAAAGGATCTCGAGACCTGCCGTGTTCAGCGCGCGAACCGCGGCGTCCCTTCCGGAACCAACGCCTTTAATAAGGACTTCGATTTTCTTCAGACCGAGGTCGAAGGCTTCCTTCGCAGCAGCTTCAGCGCACATCTGCGCGGCAAACGGTGTGTTTTTCTTCGAACCCTTGAATCCCATCTTTCCTGAGGACGCCCATGAAATCGTATTTCCGTATGCATCGGTAAGCGTTACAATAACGTTGTTGAAGGTTGCTCTTATATGAGCCACGCCGTTCGAATCGACCTGAATTTTTTTCTTCGCTTTTTTAAACGTCTTTGCCAAGTTCTATAGATTTAATTTTTAAACAAAATATTTTTACTTCTTAGCCGCGGCTTTCTTCTTTCCTGCAACGGTTTTCCTCTTTCCTTTTCTGGTACGGGCATTCGTCCTTGTCCTCTGACCTCTGACAGGAAGTCCTCTCCTGTGTCTTTTGCCGCGGTACGTGCCGGTGTCCATTAAACGCTTAATGTTCATCTGTACTTCTGACTTGAGCGCGCCTTCTATCTTAATGTTGCCGATTTCGTTCCTTATCTTGTTAACCTCATCGTCAGTAAGCTGGGATACCTTTGTATCCTCGTTGATTCCGAGTTTTCCCAAAATAGATTTCGAAGTCGAAAGACCGATACCGAAAATCGATGTCAGCCCGATAACTACTCTCTTGTTTCTCGGAAGGTCAACTCCTGCTATTCTTGCCAATTTTTACTCCTGTGTGATTAAATTATAAAAATTATCCTTGACGTTGTTTGTGTTTAGGATTAATGCAAATTACCCTTACCACGCCTTTGCGCTTTATTATCTTGCACTTATCGCACATCTTTTTTACAGAACTTCTAACTTTCATATATGTAAATTAAATTTTTTATTTATACCTGTAAGTGATTCTGCCTTTTGTAAGATCGTAAGGCGATAGTTCGACGCTCACCTTGTCGCCCTGCAGAATCCTGATATAATTCATTCTCATCTTTCCTGATATATGAGCAAGTATTTCGTGTCCGTTCTCAAGTTTAACCTTAAAAGTAGTGTTCGGAAGAATTTCCGTTATTATTCCGTCAACTTTTATTGAATCCTGTTTCACCAAAATATTCTATGCCGTTAAAATTTCAGGTTTTCCGTTCGTAATCAGAATCGTATGCTCAAAATGAGCCGACGGCTCCGCGTCTTTCGTAACAATCGTCCAGTCGTCATCAAGAGTCAATACTTCAAAACTTCCGTAATTAACCATCGGTTCTATTGCCAACGTCATCCCCGCTTTAAGCCTGAAATTATTCGCCGTACTGTAAAAATTCGGGACTGCCGGCTCTTCGTGAAGATTCTTTCCGATTCCGTGTCCGACCAGGTCCCTGACAACACTGAACCCGGAGCCTTCCACGTATGACTGAACCGCTATCGCTATGTCGTTAATCGTATTGCCCTCGACTGCTCTTTCAATCCCCTTGTAGAGCGATTCCTCCGTTACTTTCATAAGCATTTCTTTCTTCCTGCCTACTTCGCCTACTCCGTAAGTGTAAGCGCCGTCTCCGTAGTATCCGTTCTTCAGCGCTCCGACATCAATCGAAACTATGTCGCCCGCTTCGAGTTTCCTGTCCGAAGGTATACCGTGAACGACTACGTCGTTAACCGAGATGCAAGCGCTCGCGGGAAATCCCTTTTTCTTTCTCGTGGCACCGTATCCCTTGAAAGCAGGATACGCGCCTCTGCTCCTGATGTATTCTTCTATCAGACTGTCAAGTTCACGAGTGGTAACTCCCGCTTTAATAAAATCTTTTATGTATTTTAAAGAACCAGCGACTATACCGCAGCTTTCGCGCATCAACTTTATTTCACTATCGCTTTTTACAAGAGACATTTAACTATTAGAACCTGCGGCCTTTCAATTTTGTACCCTTCATGAATCCGTCGTAATGCCTCATAAGAAGGTGCGACTCGATCTGCTGGAGCGTATCGAGAGCGACTCCAACTACGATTAGCAGACTCGTACCGCCGAAGAATTGCGCCAGACCCTGCGTGACTCCAAGTTTTGTCAGCAATGAAGGTATTATTGCAATCAGCGCCAGGAATATTGATCCCGGCAGTGTTATTTTTGTCAGTATGTTATCTATGAAATCGGATGTCGGTTTTCCCGGTCTGACTCCGGGAATGAATCCTCCCTGTTTTTTCATATTGTCGGCAACGTCCTTCGGATTGAAAGCGATAGCCGTATAAAAATAAGTAAAGAACACAATCAGCAGCGCGTACACGAACGAATAAAACCAACTTTGATAGTCAAAATATCTCGCAACATTCTGCATGAAATCGCTGTTCGGGAAGAACGAAAGGACAGTGCTGGGAATGAACATAATCGACTGCGCGAAAATCAGCGGCATTACGCCTGCCTGGTTCACTTTCAGCGGAATGTACTGCGTAACTCCGCCGAACACTTTTCTTCCCACGACACGTTTCGCGTATTGCACCGGAATCTTTCTCGTTGCAACTGTTACGGCTATTACGCCCGCGATAATGAAAACGAATGCCGCGATGTAAACCGCTTCAATGAGTATGTTCCTGACGCCTTCCGAAATTATTCTGTATTCGTCGAATATTGAATAAGGGAATCTGTCGATGATTCCGATAAAAATTATAAGAGATATACCGTTTCCGATACCTCTTTCCGTAATCTGTTCGCCCATCCACATCAGAAGTATTGTCCCGGCTGTCAGAAATATCACGGTTGAAATCGTGAACATGAATGTGGAGACTTCAGGACTTATTATGTGAAGTTCTCCCGCTTTCCTCGTGCCGAGTTGAACGCTGATGCCCCAGGCCTGAAGAGCTGCGACGGGGATCGTACCGAGCCTCGTCAACTGGTTGATTTTCTTTCTGCCTTCTTCGCCTTCTTTCTGGAGTTTCTGGAAGTAAGGAAATACCGCGCCCAGTAACTGAATAATAATAGAAGCGCTGATGTAAGGCATAATGCCGAGAGAAAACACGGCTGCCTTCTGGAAAGCACCTCCGACGAACAAGTCGTACAGGCCGAATAGATTGTTCGAACTCATGTTCTTGTTAGCCTCGGCGAGAATAGAAGCGTCGATGCCCGGAAGGGTAATGTGCGCGCCGATTCTCACGACAACAAGAAGTGCTATCGTGAAGAGGATTCTGGTTCTCAGTTCCTCTATCTTAAAAATGTTCCTGAAATTTTCTACGAAACCGCTCATATTGTAATGGCTTTTCCTCCGAGGTTCTCGATTTTTTCTTTAGCAGATTTGCTGAATGAATTTGCTGTTATTTCAAGTTTCGATTTCAATTCTCCGTTTCCGAGAATTTTCAACGGCTTTCTTGAATCCTTTACAAACCCAAAGTTGAGAAAATATTTTACGTCAATCTTCGTTTCGGAAATCTTACCTTCGTCGATAAGTTTCTGAATGTTTCCGAGATTCAAAACATTATACTCAACTCTGTTGATGTTCTTGAAGCCGAATTTGGGCACTCTTCTTTGAAGCGGCATCTGACCGCCTTCAAACCAGGCCCTGTACTTGTTTCCCGAACGCGACTTCGCGCCGTTTTCGCCTCTCGTCGAAGTTCCGCCGAAACCGGAACCCTGTCCTCTACCGACTCTTTTTTTCTTTTTTCTCGAGCCTTCTGCGTATTTTAAGTTACTGAGTATGTTCATTGCTTTTTATTAGACTAATAATAAGACCCCTTGTATTACCAAGGGGTCTCATATAATGATTTATGATATTCTTTTTAACAAATTATTTACCAAAATAATAAGATGCTGAAAGCACTCCGAACATTTCGCTCGTCTTGCCAGTCATGATGTAGAAACCGTCCTTGAATAATTTTTCACCGACTGTGCCGCTGAGGTTGAATCTGTTGAAATCAAGACCGAAACCGCAGGTGATAGTCTGCTTAGAGTCTGACACTCCCGTGCCTTTCCAGTACCAGGTCGATGCACCTGAAGTACTTTCACTTTTCGTGGATGATACGGATCTTGAATATCCCATTCTTCCGGTAAGCCAATCAGTTAAAGGCCACTCGATTCCAATATTGAATTTAGGCAGCACAAATTCCGAATAATTATACTTTGCACTAGCCGATTTGTATTCATCCTGGAACGAATAATAACCGACTGAAAGACCGCCAGCTAATAGACCGTTATCGAGAATTGGCATATTGATACCGAGACCGCCCATGAAATTAAGATGGCTGTATTCATTGTAACCTCCCGCAAGTGTCGGTGTTGAAGTGGGATTCCAACTGTACATCCCGAATCCCAGGTAAGGGACTAAATTAACACCGAGATTCTTGTTGACTGTAAAGAATGCTCTTGTAAATATATCCATCTGCATTCCGCCTTCGTTTTCAAAAACTGAATTCGTAGTTGCTAAGGTCTGATCGTATTTATATTTGTTAATCTTTAAATCTACCGCACCTTCAATCCAGCCGCCTTCGAGTTTACCGAGGATACCAATAGTTCCACCAAGAGTCATTGAACTCCATTTATGATTCTGACCGGTTGAGTCAAATTCGTTAGACCATCCGGCATAATACGGAGCTAAACCTAATGCAAATTTTGGAGACATCTGCCAACCGAATAGAACCTTTAAAGGCACTACAGGTCTGCTCACGTTGTATACATTATTTCTCGTAAAGTCTGTCCAGTCGTCTTCATATTTATTCAGGACGAGACCTAAAGACACATCCTTCGAAACTCCGAAGTTGATGCCTGCCCACTGTTCGGTCAGTTGATACTGGTCGGATCCGACCGCGTCTCTTCCGATGTCACCGAATGCATAGTTTCTG
>CAZOQR010000113.1:0-9034 GCA_964581915.1 uncultured Ignavibacteriaceae bacterium
TTTCCTGTCCAAATTAACGTCGTTAAACTTTCTGAGACTATTCCAGTCATATTTTTCGTTTGACGTATTCAAGGAATCAGGAACAGTATATTTTGCAATAAGCCTGTCAGGCGGTTTATACGCTCCGAGTTCGGAAGGATTTCTTTCGGAAAATCCTTTGAGCCTGCAGATTTTGAAACCTGTAGATTTATAAGATGCATAAACGAGATTATTTTCGCTGTCAACATCGGGCATAAACGCTCCGCCGAGAACGTTAGTCAACTGAAGTGTTTTGCCTGTAACGAAATCGAGAGAATAAATATTAAAAATTCCCGTTTCATTTGACGAGTAGTACATCTTCTGACCGTCTTTAGAGAGCACGGGATTTCTTGCGTCGAATCCGTCCCTGTTGATTACAAACTCCATGCTTCCCGTTTCGAGATTTATTTTCGCAATTTTTCTCGCCTCAAGAAAAGAAAAGTCGAGAATAATGTATTTCCCGTCGGGAGTGAACACGGGATTATAAACCTGTTCGCCGTTCTTAAAATCGGTTATTTTGATTTTTCCTGAAATGTTTTTATCCGAGACGAAAAGGTTGAGCGTGCCGTCGCTGCCTGACAGGAATGCCACTTTTGAACCGTCGGGCGAATAAACGGGAGAGAAAGCCCTGAGATTTTCAGTAAGTTTCCTTTCTTCTTTAGAGGATATGTCATATTCATACAAATCATAAATGACGTTTTCATCAATAGTGGGCGGAGAGTTTCTTTTCGAGTATATAAGTTTTTTGCCATCAGGCGCCCAGGAGAAATTATATGAAACAGGGGCGTCAATCATTTCCTGTTTTTGTGAAGCAATGTCATAGACAACGAGACCTGTCATCGCGTAATCATAGTCACCGTTCGAAAGAAAGGCAATCTTTTTCCCGTCCGGTGAAATTTTCGGATAATAGTTGGCAAAACCTTCCTTCGTGATAATTTCTCCGTCAATCAAATCCTTTTTAACGCCGGAGATTCTTTCGGCATAATCTTTTTGCAGGTAGGATTTCCATTCGTTATAGAGTTCTTTACCGTCGATTCCGAGAACATCCCTGACTGCTTTGTCCATGCTGAAGTTAGTGAGTTTACCGAGACCCTTTGAAAGAAGTTTGAGTTTATCCTCGCCGTATTTCCAGGCGATATATCTCGTAAGCGCGTATCCGGAGTTATAGATTGATTCGGCTTTAAGGCTGGTAATCGAGGAGAATTGACCCATCTCGTTCCAGGTAAGCATATTATCGTCGAGCACGTAACTTCTCAGAATCATATCCCTGTTGGCGTCCCAGAAATCGTATCCCATCTGCTGTCTCTGGTACTGGGCGGTGCCTTCGGCGAACCAGGCGGGAACGCCGATACCGGATACGGGATATGAGACGATGAGGTTCGGGTAACCGTAGAGCACGTCGGGTCTTCTTTCCTTTTCGTAATTAATCCACTGAAGATAAATCGCGGGAATATTCTTCGTGATTTTCAGAGAAGCCTGAATCTGAATCATATGGGTATATTCGTGAGTGATAACGTTTCTCAGCCAGTTATGGGTACCGCGGAGTTCGAAATCCAGCGCCGATGCGAAAATTTCAATCCTGTTCCCGAAGTAGTCGGTTGCGCCGTTCGCTATATCCGAAAGGTCGTTCACAACAAAATTCACTTTATCCTTCGGCTTATAATCATACAGGTCGGTAATCGGTCCGTAGATTTCTTCCGCAATCTTGGAGATAGTCTGAGCGGTTCTTTCAGCGCCCGGGTGATAGGTAACCGTGAAATGCGTAGTTTCAATCGTGAACCATTCTTCCGAGGGATGCGACTCAAATTGGGCGAAGGTAACGGAATAAATGAAAAAAAGAATCCAAAAAGACACACCGAAAAAAGAAATATTTTCCCGTCTATTAATCATTGAATATGTTTATTTTACTAATTATTATTGAATAATGAAAATTTCAGTAGAAATTCGAATAGGCTAAATGATCAGTTTAAATTTAAGTAAAAATTCTTATAAACTAAAAAAGGGTATTTATTGAGTATTATTTTTCCGTTTATCACAAAAATTTATTGATTTTCAATTTAGTAAATACAAATAATATTCAGAACAAGTTCCCGATAAGGAAAAAACTTACTTACTTATCGACAATAATAGTAATTCTATTGACGATAAGCAATGTTAGTTTTTCTCAAGGCAGGAGAGATTTAGGGCCTTATTCGAATTACCGGTATGAAATGAACGATTCGATACGCAAGAAGTTAGCCGATTCGCTAGGTCTTGCATTCGATTCGACACTTTATTTGCCAGTCGATTCATTATCCAGAGTAAAATACTTCCATTACAAGCCGACGTATTCATACGGCGTAAAAATCAAGGAGAAGACGCATCCGCTTCTTCTGGAGAACACTTCGAAGATACAGCGCGAGGTAACGTTTACTGACAGCAACAAGGTAGTAATCAGGGAAAAACTTGACGGCGAGGACATAAAGGCACCGCTTGTGATGGAGTTCAGGGATTATTTGAAGACCCTTGAAAAGAGCAACAACGACAAGGTATTTTACGAAATATTTTCAGAAAACTTCAAGGGAAGCACGACAGACGACCTGACGAAGTTATTCGAGAAATTCACGGACATAACCATACCGCTGCCATTCAAGACGGAGACAATTTTCGGTCCGCCGACATTCAACCTAAGAATAAACGGAACAGTTGACATCACGGCCTCATTTCAGAACGTAAAGAGCGACGAGTCAACTGTAAATTTTCTTACGAACAATCAGAACAACATAAACTTCAAGCAGGAAGTGCAGGTTACCGCAAAAGGCTCGATTGGGGACAAACTAACGATAGACGCGGACTGGAACACGCAGCGTGTTTTTGATTTTGAGAATCAGTTGAAGATAAGGTACACGGGTTACGCTGACGAAGTAATACAGAAAATCGAAGCGGGTAACGTGTCGCTGGACACGAAGTCATCGTTGATACAATCGACACAGGCTTTGTTCGGCATAAAGGGTGATTTTAAACTCGGACCGCTCACGCTATCGACAGTTATCTCTCAGAAGAAGAGCAAGCAGGAGGAAAAAACATATTCGGGCGGAACACAGGACCAGAATTTTCAGATAGGCGTATGGGATTATTCGGACAGCCATTATTTCATCGATTCGCTATATAAACAGTCTTTCTTAGACATATATAATGATTCGCTTAGCGGCGGATTCATTGAAACTCCATATGTAACGCAGCACAGGATTAACGTTACGAACGGTAACTTTGAGGTATGGATACAATGCGACAACACGGTCGCGAACAAGAGGCTATGCGTCGGGCAGTTGTATCTCAACCAGAGACCCGCGGGCGGATACGATTCGACGTACAGGGCTCCGACGACGATAACGGGCGAAAGATATTACGGGTATTACAGGAAACTCGAGCAGGACGAATATTTCGTTGATCAGTACGCCGGGTTCGTTAGTCTTAAAGTAAGCGCTCAGAATCTTCACGTCGCGGTCGCTTACAGGTTATTCAATGACACGTCTGTAGTTTTCGGAACAACATCGAGCAGTTCGCTGCCGAACGATATACTTGTTCTGAAACTGATAAAGGCGGATGTCGAAAGCAAGGAAGTGTCGCCGAGAGCGTGGAAACTCAAGATGAAGAATATATACAGGCTTCCCGTATCAAATGTACTTGAGGACGGATTCAGCATAGACGTGGTTTACATCGGTAGCACTAACACGCCTTCGTCTTATTTGCCAGAAAACATTTCCACGAAACCTCTGATGCAGATATTGAAACTCGACAGGTTCAAATCCGGAACAATTAGTCCACCGCCCGATAACATTTTCGACTTCAGACCAGGCAGGACCATAAACAAGGAGACGGGAGATATAATATTCCCGACGCTTGAGCCGTTCCTTGATGAAATCAGAAACGCCGGAGCGGACACGACATATCAATATTCGGAAATATACCTGCAGACGAAAACGAACGCGCAGCAGTCGCCCAAAGCCAGTTATTTTTATCTGAAAGGAACGGCGAAGGGAGAGTCCGGGTTAACGAATTCTTTTAATATCGGCTTGAACGTTGTCGCGGGAAGCGTAAAGGTATTCATCGGTCAGACGCCGCTGCAGGAGAACATTGATTACTCGGTTGACTATCTCACGGGCGTTGTCGTAATCAGGAACGCGAGCGCGCTAACGGCGAAGGACCTTCGCATAACGTACGAGTCGAACGATTTATTCTCGCTTGCTTCCAAGACATTCCTCGGTTTAAGGGGCGATTACAAGATGTCAGAGAAGACCAATTTCGGGTTTACGTTCGTGAACCTGAGGCAGGAAACACTTAACGACAAGGTAAGGATAGGCGAGGAGCCGACAAACAACTCGATGTTCGGAGTCGATTTCACTACGGAGGTAAAACCGAATTTCCTTACTAAGGCATTGAACATGCTTCCCGGCTTCAACTCCAAGGAAGAATCCATACTTTCGTTCAAGGGTGAGTTTGCTTACCTGACTCCGGACCCGAATACGAAGAAAAGCATGATACCTCAGGATAACGGGGAAGCGATAGCGTACATAGACGACATGGAAGGCGCGAAGAAGATTGTATCTTTAGGGACGAGTTACGCGACGTGGTCTATGTCGTCACTGCCGATAGACAGCATATATTCGGGAGTGGATTCGACATTAAAGCAAAGCAAGCGAGGCAGGATGGCGTGGTACAACAATCCAAATACCGTGAGAGTAAAGGACGTATATCCGTTAAGGGACGTTCAGGCGGGACAGGATTTAATGACTCCATTCGACATCTTTTTTGACCCGAAGCACAGAGGCACGTATAATTATACGGAGGTAAATTATGACACCAATATCGTGATCGATAAATGGAACGGAATTATGAAGTACCTGAACACGACATCGAACGACCTTATAAGCGAGAACATAAATTACATTGAATTCAACATGCGCGTCGAGAACATCGGCAATAAACCTCTCAACGGCGCGAAATTTTATATTGACCTTGGAATTATTTCAGAGGACGCAATACCGAACGGGAAAACGGATACGGAGGACTCACTCGGCAACGGAATACTACAGGACGTTGAGGATATCGGTCTTGATTTTGAGAGAAATGACAAGGAACTTGAAAGGTTCAATGCGGAAAACGGAACGAATTATTCGATGGAGCAATATTATGCGAAATACGGTAATATGGACCCCGGACTTGATTCCAATAAAAATTCATCAGGCACGAATATAGATTTTTTATCGATAAACGGAACCGAGAACAACCGTCAGTTAGACGCCGGCAAGCGGCCTGATTCGGAGGACCTTCACAGAGGAGGTCAGATGAGTCCCGTCAACAAATACTTCGAGTATGAAGTGAGTCTTGATACTACAAACAACAGGTACATAACGGGAAACGGTGCTCCGGGCAGCGGGTGGTTCCAGTACAGGGTGCCCTTGTCGGTTTACCAGAAGAATTTCCATGACGCTACATTCTCGAACGTCAAGTACATACGGGTATGGGTAAAAGGCGTCAACGATAAGGTGAAATTATCGCTGGTGGATTTTAATCTTGTTGGAAACCAGTGGTTCAAGCCGAACAAGCAGGATTCGTCATATAACATTTCGGTCGTAAGCATCGAGGAAAACTCACAGATATACATGAGTCCCGTGGCGGGAGACGTATTAAGGCAGACGGTAAGAAACACGAGCGGAGTGAACACGAAATCCAACGAGCAGTCACTGTCGATGACGGTTAATAATTTAACTATAGGTCAGCAGAGGCTTGCAATAAAGGATTACAGAAGCCAGACGCTTGACCTTTTCAACTACAAGGTCATTAAGTTATTCGTAAACGGCGACCCGACATTCAACTACACCAACGAGTATATTTACGATGCTACGATGATAGTAAGGTTCGGTTCGGATTCGACAAATTACTACGAATACAGGGCGCCGATTCATCCTGACATACGTCCCGGGCAGCCGTGGAACAGTCAGAACGAAGTAAGCATAATATTCGCCGATTTGACTTCGCTGAAGATATCGAGGGATTCGAGCAATCAGATAATCGACATGCCCGTGCCGAACGGACCGCCGGGTTCGTATTACAGAGTGAGGGGGTCGCCCGCATTAACTTCCATAAAGGAATTTGTCGTAGGAGTAGAGAAAAACCGAACGGGGATGAACGCGTCCGTATCAGGGAGCGTATGGTTCAACGAGATACGCGTTTTGAAGGTCAACGACGATAACGGTTACGCTTACAACGTCAACACGAGTCTAAAGGTAGCGGACTTCGCGACAGTCGGATTCAACTATTCGAAGGTTGACCCGAACTTTCACGCATTAGACACGCGGGCGGGTTCGCGAAACACGGGTACGAACTGGGACGTCGGTATAACTGTAAACGCTCACAGACTAATTAACAACGCGCTGGCTTCGTTTTTCTCTCCCGAATGGAAGGATTTCCTGAATTTCCCGATATCGATCCGGCACAGCGAGAGCATAATAAATCCGAAATACTATCCGGGAACGGACATCGAACTTGAAAAAGCGGCGCAGGAAAAATACAGGCAGACATTATTAAGAACAAACGACGAAACATTAGCGGCGAGAGAAAGGGACAATTTCATCAAGTCGGCGCAATCGCTCGCGATAAGGAACGACATATCAGTAACGGGAATGAGTTTCAAGTTTCCGGGCAATAATTATTTTGTAAGGACAATACTGAACGCTTTCTCCGTGAATTTCAACGGTTCATTCGGATCGCAGCGCGACATAACGTATGAGAGAAAAACCGATTTCAGCGTCACGGGCGGATTAGCGTACGCGACAGATTTTCAATTAGCGGATAAGTTGAACCTTGATTTAGGCAAACTCATAAACTTAGGAGAGAAATACAAGGACGGTAAGATATACGCTTTCTTTCCGTTCATCGGGCTAGTGCCGGCATACAGTTCGAATTTCACGGCGAACATAGATTTTTCAAGGTCAAGGATAGAATCGCGTCAGAGGCTTTACAATTTTGACGACCCGACGAGCAGGCAGTTTCACGCGAACAGGGGTTTTGGATTCAACTGGAAATTCATAGAGAACTGGATTGTAGATTTGACGGGTACATACAGTGTAAGAATCGGAAGCGACCTTACACAATTGGAAACAACGAGGGATTCTCTGACACTCCAGAGACCCGACAGCGAGATAATAAAAGACATATTTTTCAATCAGGGTCTTATTAATTTCGGCAGGGACCTTGATTTCCAGCAATCATCGACTTTCAATCCGAAAGTGAATCTGCCTATTATAAGCAACTTTGTGGATGCGAATCTTGCATACAGCGTTTCGTACGCGTGGACGAATCCCATTTCGAACGTAAATGTCGGCAGCAGCGTAGGGTTCTCAAACACGATGACGGCGGGGGCGACGCTGAAGTTTTCCGAGATACTCGGGTTATTCGGCATCAAGAAGAGCACTAACGAGAGCAGGAATACGTTAAGGAGAGGCGCGGCGAGCAATTACGACGACAAGCCGGACCTGAAGGACATACTGAAGATACTCGGTACTTTCATACCCGAGCAGATCACGATGAATTTCAATCAGACGAACGCTGTGACGAATCAGGGAGTTCTCGGCAAGCCGGGATTCACAAATTTCTGGGTGAACCTGAAAGCGAACGAGGATCAGGGACCGTCGAGGATGTACCAACTTGGATTTGACCGCGACCCGGGAAAGAGAATCGGCGGATTAAACCTAACAGACGCTTACAATTTATCGAACAACGTAACGTTCAATACAACGGTGGCGCCCATATTCCCGCAGGAAATCCGTATGAGCCTTACGTTCAAGAAACTGTGGGGATTCAGCAATACAAACTCATTCACGACGGGACCCGACGGCAAGATAGCGACGGTGGGAAATCTAAGCAGCAGCAAGACAGACGGTTACAGCATGTTCTTCGCGGGCAGCGTTGATGATTTCTCATACGAAAGTTCATTTGACCCGAACCAGAACGTTAAAAATATAACTTCATCATTTAAAAGCAGTATCGCATCGATGCCTTTCCCGAACTGGAATATAAACGTATCGGGTTTAGAGAAGATGCCTCTGTTTTCCGAATTAGCGACTAACGTTTCCCTCGAGAACTCATTTACGTCGGAATACAACGAGGCGTCGTATATTGACGTGGCATCCGGAAGCGAAGTGATTCAGAGACAGACTGTTACGCAGTCGTTCAATCCCTTAATAGGGCTTAACATAACGTTCAAGCAGTTGATGGGCGGGAGCCTGTCGGCGAGCATACGCATTAACAAATCGACGAGCAACACTCTTACTCCGACGAGCAGCATGATACAGGTGACGAAGACGAGCGACTGGAGCATAAACGCGAATTACGCCAAGGCGGGATTTGAGATACCTTTGTTCGGGCTTTCTCTGAAGAACGACATAACATTTTCCCTGACGATGTCGAAAAACGTCAGCGAGCCGACGGATTATAAATTCAGCACGGAGTACTCGACGCCTCAGAAAGTTCCCGGCAACGGTTCTACTATAACGACGTTCAATCCGTCAATTTCATATTCGCTAAGTTCGAAGGTGCAGATGCAATTATTCTACAAATACATAAAGACCGAGCCGACCGAAGGCAACGCGAACACGGCGCCCCGCACATCGAACGAAGGCGGTCTCAACATAAGGGTAACGATACAGTAACTATTCCGAAGAAACTTTTATCTCGCCGTCAATAATTTTTTTCTTAATGCCGTCAACTTTTTCTTTTACTTTAGGGTCAATAAGATTTTTATTGTTATCGTCGTAAACATACCCGACGCCGTTATCTTTAAGGCCGAGTGATTTAATTCCGCCCTTGAAAGAGCCGTTCTTCATATCGAGAATCGTGTTATATATAATCTCATCGACGACTTTAACCATGCTTGTGAGGACGAAGCCGGGGGCTTCGGAATACTGGTCGAGGTCAACGCCGATTGCGAATTTTTTATTTTCCTTAGCGGCCTTAAACACGCCAATGCCAGAGA
>CAZOQR010000114.1:0-9008 GCA_964581915.1 uncultured Ignavibacteriaceae bacterium
TGAATTTTCCCGTATCGGAAAATTCCGTTTTACTAATACCCGAAGAACTATTTTTACCGTCTTCCCGCCTTCTGCCTGCCTGACCACAGGCCTGCAGTACTATAAACGAGAGAATCAGAATATATAATGCGCGATACAAATTACTTTTCATTTTATTAAATATAAGAATCTCCGTAATGTAATTCTATAACTTACCGAATGTTTGAATTTTGCAACAGTTAAACTTTTTGGATTTTTCGGACAGTACAATTATTTAATTCTCAATTTCGGGAAAAACCGTCCTGTCTTTTTGCAATATTCTTCATAGTCATTCGGAAAAACCTCTTTCAGCATCTTCTCTTCTTTCATAACAAGCAAATGCCAGACGGGATGCAGAATGATTGCCCAGATAATGTAAATCCAATTATTCAATAATACGGCTAATCCGAAATTAAAAACGCTTAGGAAAGCGGCATAAAGAGGATGGCGGAAGTATTTAAACATTCCTGTTGTAATCAGTTTTACTCCTCTATCCTGCGGATTCAACGACTTAATGCTCCAGATAATTAAAACAATTGTCATTAAGGTCAGACCTGCAAAAAGGAATACGCGAATATTGCTATTTTCTTCAAATATTCGCGGAGTGTTTATATAGTTCGTCAGAAATTTTGCTGCGAAAAATAAGACTATACTGCTTATAAGTCCGATTGGGCCTGAACCGAATATTCTATCGAAGTTTTTCATATATTATATAATAATGAGGCGGACTGATTACGAATCTTCAATATTATAAAAAAAGAATCCATCCCGGATTCTTTTTTGAGCTAGCGGGGGGATTTGAACCCCCGACCTGCTGATTACGAATCAGCTGCTCTACCCCTGAGCTACACTAGCATATTCAATCTTAAATTAGAAATTTTAAATTTTAAATTGCAGGCATTAATCCTTTTTCGCCGTAGATATTATTTTTCCGGTAATCTTAATTAAATCATCGCAATCTGCAATCAGCGAATCAGATGCATTTGCTTCAATATAACCAGAATCCCTTAAGAGATTAATCCAGTAACGCGTCTCCCTCGATTCCTTATGCGCAGTATACAATTTACTGACGAAATCTTTTCTTGAAACCGCTCCATTTGCTTCTTCGATATTCGCGCCTATCGAGGTACCGCTTCTTAAAACCTGCTTTGAAAGAACAAATTCCTGCTTTTGAACAGACAGAAACTGATATAACTTTATTATCCTTAAAGCGAACTTATAACTCTTATCCTTAATAATATTTTCTTTAATCTCCCCCAAATTAAAGAATATTTTTACAAATTTACAATTTGAAATTTGAAATTTAAAATTGCTTTTTATGTCCCTGCGGAGAAGTCGTTATTGTACTTTATCTGTTCTTTCGTCAATTTATCGATTTTAATATTCATTGTCGATAACTTAACGCCTGCTATAGTCTGGTCCATAGCCTCGGGCAGCACATGAACGCCGATATCCATCTTTTTTCCCGCTTTATAAGCGTTTACGAGCGCCAACTGCGCGTTGAACTGGTTCGCGAAACTCATATCCATAACTTCGGACGGATGTCCTTCCGCCGCGGAAAGGTTAACGAGTCTGCCTTTTGCGAGCACGTAAATCTTTCTGCCGTTCTTGAGAGTATATTCTTCGCAGTTAGGTCTGATTGTCTTCACCGATTTAGTGAGTTTCTGCAAATCAACGAGGTTTATTTCGCAGTCATAATGACCCGTGTTGCAGACTATCGCGCCGTCTTTCATCGAAGCGAAATGTCTTCCGACGAGAACGTCTTTCACGCCTGTCGCAGTAACGAAAATATCCCCGACTTTCGCCGCGTCGTCCATCTTCATAACATTGTGGCCTTCGAGAGTCGCTTTAAGAGCGGCGGTCGGTTTAACTTCCGTCGCTATCGTATCGGCTCCGAGACCCTTCGCCCTGTTGGCTACGCCGCTTCCGCAATGTCCGTAGCCAGCGACGACAAATTTCTTGCCCGCTATAAGTACGGAGGTTGCTCTTAATATTCCGTCGAGAGTAGATTGACCCGTTCCATAAACGTTATCGAAGTCCCATTTGGTTATCGAATCGTTAACGGCGTAAACGGGATACATAAGGGCGCCTTTTTCCGCCATTTTTCTGAGTCTGTGAACGCCTGTAGTCGTTTCTTCCGTGCCTCCGATAATGTTCTCAGCGAGGTTTCTGTATCTGTTATGAACCGTAAAAATCAGGTCCGCGCCGTCGTCGAGTGTCAGATGAGGCTTAAAATCCAAGGTTCTGTCGATGCACCAGTAAAATTCCTTCGTATTCATTCCGTGCCAGGCATAAATCGAAACGCCTTCCGCGGCAAGCGCCGCAGCGACGTCGTCCTGCGTTGATAAGGGATTGCATCCGCTCCAGGATAATTCCGCGCCAGCGTCGATGAACGTTCTTATCAACACTGCCGTTTCCTTCGTCACGTGAAGGCAGCCTGCAATTTTGAATCCCTTGAAGGGTTTAGTCTTTTTATATTTTTCCCTTAACGCCGCGAGAACGGGCATTCTCGATTCCGCCCATTCAATTTTCAACTTGCCCTGTTTCGCTAACTTCAGGTCCTTAACCTTGAATTTCTTATTTGCCAAAAAATAACTCCTATTAGTTTATGATTAATATTCTGTAATAATACAATTTTTAAAACTTTAAATAAATTAAATATTTCATCCCTGCTTCAGTTGTATCCCGAGTTCGTCCAGTTGAAGTTTTATAACCGGGCTCGGGCAGTTGTCCATTAAAGACGCGGCGCTGACAGTTTTCGGAAACGCGATTATGTCCCTTATAGACTTCGTTCCGTAAAGCATCGCCACTATTCTGTCGAATCCGAACGCCACCCCGCCGTGGGGAGGAGCGCCGTATTTAAACGCCTCAAGAATGAAACCGAATTTTTCGGCTGCCTCTTCGTCAGTCAGTCCGATTATCCTGAACACTTTCTTCTGTGTTTCGCTGTCGTGAATCCTGATGCTGCCGCTGCCGAGTTCGTTTCCGTTGTAAACGAGGTCATAGCAGTTCGCGCGTATGCTTTCGATTTCCTTTCTGTCCTTGCTGTCAAGCAGATGAATGAACTCGTCCTTCGGAGAAGTGAACACGTGATGCTCGCCGACAAACCTTTTCTCTTCCTCTTCGTAATGGAACAGAGGAAAATCCGTTATCCAGACGAATTCGTGTTTTGAGTCGTCGAACAGTTTGAAATCTTCGGCGATTTTAAGGCGGAGTTGACCGAGGCCGTTCAGTACTTTGCTCCTGTCTCCCGAAAGAATCAGTATGAAATCGCCGGGCTGCAAGTTAAACGCGCTTTTAATGCCGTTAATCGATTCTTCGTTGAGGAATTTCAAAATCGAAGATTGCAATGTGCCGTCATCGTTCATTTTAAGTGTCGCGAGTCCGCCGAAGCCGAGTTTCTTCGCGAATTCAGTGTAGCCGTCGGATATTTTTCTTGTGATTTCAATTTTTCTTCCGTCCTGTGTCTTCCCTGTTTTAATCCCTGCTATGATTCCGCCGGTATTTATCACATCCTTGAAAACCTTAAACCCGGACGATTTCACCGCTTCGGTGATATCGGTTATTATCATCAAATCCTTTATGCGCATATCCGGCTTGTCAATCCCGTATTTGTTCATTGCTTCGTCGTACGTGATTTTCGGAAACTGCGCGGGCAGATTAAAGTCAAGGACTTCTTTCCATATCCTCCCGAATAATTCTTCCGAAATTTTGAAAACATCCTCCTGCGTGACGAAACTCATCTCGACGTCAATCTGCGTGAATTCGGGCTGTCTGTCGGCGCGGAGGTCCTCGTCTCTGAAGCACTTGCATATCTGCACGTACCTGTCGAGCCCGGAGACCATCAGTATCTGCTTATAAGTCTGCGGCGACTGAGGGAGCGCATAGAATTTTCCTTTATGAACGCGCGAGGGCACGAGGTAATCGCGCGCGCCTTCGGGCGTTGATTTCATAAGAATCGGAGTCTCGACCTCGACGAAATCGTATTTCTCGTAAAACCCGTGCACCATCTGGTATACTTTGTTTCTCAGGAGCAAACCGTCCATCATCTTCTTTCTTCTCAGGTCAAGGTATCTGTACTGCAGTCTCAGGTCTTCATTCGCTTTAACGTCTTCTTCAACGACAAAAGGCGTCGTCAGGGATTCATTCAGCACCTGCAGTTCATCGACTTCAATCTCAATCTCACCCGTCGGAATATTTTTATTCGAACTTTCTCTCTGAATCACTTTTCCTTTCGCTGAAATCACGAATTCATTTCCGAGCGAAGCCGCGAGAGCGGAAACTTCCTTTTTTTCTGGGGAAACCTTGATTTGCGTGATGCCGTATCTGTCACGGACATCGATGAATATAATGCCTCCGAGGTCGCGTTTCTTTGCAACCCATCCGTTGAGGACGACAGTCTCGCCGATGTTACGGGTATTAAGTTCCCCGCAAGTATTGGTTCTTTTGTTATATAACATCTTGATAAAATTATAAACATTGAAAATACTTATTTTATATTTCAAAAGTTAGGCAGATTCAGTTTCAAATTTTAAATTGCAAATCGTAAATTTAAAATTATAATTTGAAATTAATAACTATCTGAATTTTATTCGCTTATTTAGCGTTAATTATATCAAAACGCATAATTTAATAACTTAAAAAACGAAGGAATATCGAAATGATTAATTTAGGACAGAAATTCCCGGAATTTTCAAAGCAAGCAACTGTATCAACTGCTCCGGGAAAAGAATTCAAAACCGTTACAAGCAACGACCACATAAGCAAGAAAAGATGGATGGTGATGTTCTGGTATCCGAAAGATTTCACGTTTGTCTGCCCGACGGAAATTATCGACTTCAACGACAAGTTCAAGGAATTCGATTCAAGGAACTGCGACGTAATAGGGGCATCGACGGATACGGAATTTTCGCATCTCGGCTGGATGACATCTCATCCGGGATTAAGGGAACTTCAGTTTCCGCTGCTCGCGGACACTTCAAAATCGCTCGGCGAAAGTCTGGGCATACTTGAGGACGGCGAAAAAATAGCTTACAGGGCGACTTTCATCGTCGATCCGAACGGATTAGTTAAATGGATTTGCGCGAACGACCTTTCTGTCGGAAGGAACGTCGATGAAGTTGTACGCGTGCTCGACGCGCTTCAATCAGGCAAACTCACTCCCTGCGGATGGAAGAAAGGCGAAAAGACTTTAAATTAATAGTTGGGATTGATTCCAGAAAAGAAGCCGCTGATTCCTGCGGCTTTTTTTATTCCCCGTAACCGAAGAAAATGCCAAAACCGCCGTATGCGACTATAGAGACTCCAAGTTTCCCTATGAATCCTATAGAATTTTTTATATTCCGGCTTTGAATTCAAGACCGAATTTGAAGAATAATCCGCCTTCTTCCCATTAAGAATGTTTATTTCATCAGTACCATTTTACGGCTATTCCGGAATTCTCCACCTGCAAGTAGCCTGTAATAATATACACCAGAAGGCAGTGCGCTGCCATCGAATGTAACTTCATAAGAGCCGGGAGGCAGCGGTTCGTTAACGAGCGTTTGTAATGTTTTTCCGAGTATGTTAAATACTTCCAAAACGATATTTTCTGCACATTTGCTTCCCCGTCTCAACGGTACGTCAAATTTTATTTTCGTAACGGGGTTGAACGGGTTGGGATAGTTATTGTAAAGAACATAATCAGGAGGTATTTCACTGCTTAAATTTCTGATACCGATTATTTCATTCACAGGCCTTTTATAGACACTCAGTCCTTTCGTTCCCAGATATGCGTAACCGCCTTTTGTTACAATGCACTTTGAATCAGGGAAAACCAGACCTTCATTTATCGCTATCCAGTTTTGACCTCCGTTAGAAGAGGAAAACACCCCTGTTCTTGTAAGCGCGAAAACCGTATTGCCGGAAGCAAAAAAACCGTTCGTATATAATCCGCCTGAGTTAACAGGACTCCAGTTCACACCATTATTAGAGGACTTATAAATGTCGTCGATACGTCCCGCGTAAATATTGTTTCCCGAAACGATTATGTCGTTGTTCATGTGAATGTCGGTTTGTATCCAGGTGACTCCGTTATTAGTAGAATAATAAAAACCCTGCTGGCATCCGGCAAAAAGGGTCCCGCTTTTCTCCGCAATTCTGTTCACATTCTGTGTTGTAAGACCGCTTGCAACCCAGTTCGTACCGCCATCAGAGGATCTGTAAAGGCCGGTAGTCGTACCTGCAAACATAAGCGTGTCTTTAAGAAATATGTCATTCACGTTTTTGCCCGTAAGTCCGAGCAAAACCCAGTTAACACCGTAATTCGTAGAAGTGTAAATACAACTGTACCCTGTACCATTCGGGAACCCCATATAAAGTTTCCCGTTTTGATATTTCAGGACATTCACAGAAATTATCGAAGGAGTAACGACCTGCATCCACGAGTTCCCGTTATCAGTCGATCTGAAAACGCCTTTCTGAGTCGTTGCCGCAAACAGGTTGCTGTCGGCAGAAATAAGTGAAGTAACGACCAGATTAGAATAACCCGTATTTGACAGCGCCCAGTTTGTTCCGTGATTAGAACTAGCATATATGCTTGAATAATCCGCGCCGGCGAATACATTGCTGCCATTACTAATAACCGCTGTAACAGGCGGCGTACTCCCGCCCAGAAAGCGCAAAGACCAGTTTGCTCCGTTGTTTGTAGAAACCATCATCCCCAGATTTGTACCCGCGAGAATAGCAGTACCATCATAGCATACATCGTTAACGTAACTACCGGTATTTAAAACCTGCGTCCATGTATTTCCGTGGTCGGATGAACGGTAAAGATAACGTGCACACAAATATATGTTATTCCCGATTACTTCCATATCCGTAGGATTCCCGTACGGAATTCCTGATATAAGAGAATCCCAAGTGATTCCCATATTCGTCGATCTGTAAACATATTGTGCATTGTTGCCAAAAAATAAAGTGCTGTCAATTATGCATGCGCAGGTTGTTACTTCTGCAGGTGAATACCGCACCGTCCAGTTTGCACCGAAATTATCCGTGTAAGCAAACCTGCCTGCGTACCATATATAAAGTCTGTTGCCATGAAACACGGCGCTTGTTACAGCGGAACCGTCGAAATACTTTTGCGACCAGTTGTTCCCGTAATCGGTACTCACGAACAAACCGTCCGGTATGCCGGCAAGCACAGTATCTCCCTTTGCCGCAATGAAGTATATGTAAGAGTTCGTAAGACCTTTAGAACTTAACCGCCAGTTTGCACCGTTATTTGTTGAAGCGAAAATTCCGTAATATGTTCCGGCAAAAACCGAATTATTATTAGCTCCGAAGCATCTGACGCGCCCGCCATCAGGACCATTCGCGGGAAGCCACTGGGAAAATAAAGGGAAGGAAACTAATAACAGAAATGCAGTAAAAAAATAATTCATCATAATTATTTATTTTGGGTTGAAGTTAATTAAATTTTTCACTCCTTTAAAATATGCGAACTTCATAAAACACTTTAATTTACTTCCCGAGGACCATTTTCACCGTTTTTTGGAATTCTCCGCCCGCAAGCATTCTGCAATAATATATACCCGATGACAACCCGCTGCCGTCGAAGGCTGCTTCATACGTGCCGGGCTTCAGCGATTCGCAAACAAGAGTCTTAATTTCTTTTCCGACAATATCATAAACCTTAAGTATTACAAAATCATCCGCTCCCCGATTATTAGCCGCCACATCAAATTTGATTTTTGTGACGGGATTGAAAGGATTGGGATAGTTCTGATATAGCGAGAAATACTCGGGAATACCTGAAGAAATGTTTCTGATACCTATAATTTGACTGACAGGCCTTTTGTAAACGCCTGCGCCGAAAGTTCCGAGGAACACATAGTCGTTCATTGCGTATAATGATCTTGAATCCAATAGTGATAATCCGTCTGAGACAGAATTCCAGTTCAATCCTCCGTTGGTTGTTTTAAAAACACCTTTATTCGACGCGGTCAGGACAGCATTATTTACGGAGAGTAATTTATAACAATTCATCGCGTTCATATTCGTCGCAGCCCATGTGCTTCCGTTGTTTGTCGATTTATATACTTTGCTGTACGTTGATGAGTACAAATCGTTACCGTTTGCGGCAATATCAGTCACTGTTCCTGAAATACCCGATGTTGTAAGCCAGGAATTTCCTAAATTAGTTGTATAATATATTCCATTATACGACGCGGCATAAAGCCAGACATCTCTAACATATAGTCTTGTCACAGTTAAGGACGTAGAGAGAGGGGTCTGTATCCAGTTTATTCCTCCGTTTGTAGATTTTTTAACGCCCATATTCGTAGCAACGAACAAAACCGAGTCCTTTACGGTGATATCATTGACAACCGTTCCTACAAACCCATTGACGTCAGTCCAGTTGGCACCCAAATTTGTAGAGACAAAAAGATTACTAGACGAGCCCGAGCATCCTGCAAAAAGTTTCCCGCCCAGATATGCAACAGTATTTACCGGTGTATTATTCGCTGTTGTCAAACCTGCTTTTTCCCAGACGTTGCCATTATCAGCAGTTCTCCAGATACCGGAAGTACCCGCAGCGGCAAAAAGATAACCACTTCCGGACGCGAATGACATCGTCGCAGTATAATAGAATCCTGAATCGGATATTGACCAGTTTACTCCCTGATTAGTTGTCCTGTATATTAAAGAATAGATAGCTGCTGTAAAGGTCTTGCTGTTATATGATAATATCGTAGTCAACCACATATTAGGCAGTTCACCGGTTCTGTTAACCCATGAAATTCCGTAATCGGTAGTTGTATACATCCCAGCCCCTGCATTAGCATAGACACAGTTTCCTTCGGTCGATAATACCCCTAAGTTGTTAATTGGGAAATTATACGTGCACGGAATCCAGATGTCACCGTTATTGGATGACGTATAGATCCTGCCGTTGGGGTGATTCCTGGTACTTAGAAATAATATGCTGCCGGAAGAAGTAAATCCGT
>CAZOQR010000115.1:0-8975 GCA_964581915.1 uncultured Ignavibacteriaceae bacterium
GATTAAGAATAAAAACTATCTTCTTGAAATGATAAAAGAATCTTGAGACAGCGCGTCCCGACATGTCGGGAAGGTCGTTCCGATTGTATCGGGATCATCCCGACTTAAATCAAAAACTCGCGGGAATCCACGAGCCTTGATTTTTAAAACCGTAAACTGTCAACCTGATTTACTTTTTTACGACAAACTTTTTAATCTTCCTGCCCGCCGAAGTAATTATTGAACAAAAATAAATTCCTGACGAAAGACTGATACCGCTTATGCTGTAAGAAAATCTTCCGGCGGAGGAAAATCCGTTATAGATTTCGGTAATTTCCCGTCCCGATATATCGTATATTTTTATTGATAACTGACCGGCTGAAGGAATATTGAGTCTTAGATTTGCGGATGAATTAAACGGGTTTGGATAAACCGAAGCATCGAAAACGCGCGGAGGAGTCACGCTCAGGTTTAATTGTTTTCCGATAATGGTATTATTACCGTTGTAATCAACCTGTTTCAGCAGGTAATCATACGACCCTTCGGGCAGGTCTTTATCCGTGAAAGCATATTGTTTCGGAGTGCCTGAATTTCCCGAGCCGTCAATCCAGCCTACAGTCTTTCCGTTTCTTATGATTTGAAAACCTTTATTGTTTATTTCACCGTAAGTAATCCATTTTAAAGAAATGCTATTTTCATTCACCGATGATTTAAAAGATTCCAGAACTACAGGGAGCGGAGCCTGCGACCAGGTGTTCGCTATACGCAGACCGTCGATGGAAAAGCCAACGTTACTGTTCATCGGCCTGATATCGATATTTGAAACCGACGTTTTCCAGTTCGGATCATTATTTGCCACATCATATGCGTTTGCCGTCGATACGTTAGGCTCTGTGGAACCCAGCGAAGGGTTCACCCAGATAAACATGGTGTCCCTTGCAGCGGAATGAAAAGCGTATTTCATAACTATGAGTTGCACGTTACTTATAGGATAATCGCCCGTGTATGCAATCTGTGATAATTTGCATACGCCGTATGTCACGTAACTGCTGCTGCTTCCCTGCGTAACGTAAAGCATTGCACCGTCAGTTTTATTATCAAAATCCCTGAATGACAAAATGTAACTCCCGTTCACGGCATTGACGTTTATCTTTATTAAGAAAGATATCCATATATTGAAATCGCCCGTTAGATACTGCGGAGTAAAACTCTTGTATGCCCACGCCACGCTCGCCTGCGGAACTGTTAGATATTTTCCGAGATCCGCTCCTACGTATCCCGGATAATTCAAAGGCGTAGTGGATTCAACCTGAACCTGAGCGCCCGGACCGTAAGGGACCCAACCTCCCTGCGTATCCAAATTACCGTTTGCATAACTATTAAAGCCGTCCGTCAATAATTGCCCGAATCCGAGAGAATTGAATAAGACAACGTTAATAAATAATGCTAAAAAAGTTCTGACCATAATTTTTTTACTTAATTGTTATGTATGTTTTGCAATATTTATGCCACACATCATTTCAAAGTATTCACGTTTTGATTCGATTTTTCAAACTTTTTTTCATTTATCTTAAAACATTTTCATTTCGAACCTGCACGTCTCACATTGAGAAAGAAGGGGTTTTTTACGAATTGATAATAAAGATATTATATATTGTCCCTACATTATAATAAAAAATGACCGCAATATTTTCGATTTAGACGGAAACAAAACAGATGAATCAAAGTATAAAAAAGAAATTAACACAAATGATAATGAGTATTAAAAAATTTTATTTCGCCGTCTTACTTATAAATATAATATTAATCTGCGGGAGCGCGTATTCACAGGACTCTCCGATTCTCTGCGACAATTACGAATCACTTTATTCGAAAATCAAAGACGGAGAAGCCGCGGCGATAGAAAAGACAACTTACATCAGGGAATTCTCGATGGTTGAGAAAAGTCTTGTCACGGTAACTCCCGTTAAGGCTCCGGATAGCGGTTTCGAAGTGAATTATAAGATTACCGACCTGTACAGAAGTAACGATTTAATGACTGATGAATCGTCCGTGCTCGGATTCATGACCGCGGGATACCGGAATTTTCCGAAGTATTACCAAAAATTCATAGGAACTTCCTGCAAGTTGACCGCGGAAACGCCCGAAAGCGCGCTGGACGCCGTAAAGAGCGGGATTGATTTTTCAATAGATATGAGTTACAACATAACAGGTACTCTGGTTGATGCTTATAACAAATACTGCAAATCGGATACTGCCTCTCATCACACGGTAGTAAAAAAACCCGCCGTATATCTTTATCCGGAAAATGATATGAACGTGAGCGTCAGGGTAATCGTAAACGGACAACTTACATTAACCGAACCTTTGTACGGCAACGGATGGAACGTGAGCGTCAATCGCGAGGGTATCATCGACGGCAAGTACGATTATCTTTTCTACGAAGCCGACCTTAATAAAATCGAACTGCCTGAAGAAGGATGGGTTGTAGCGTTTGATGAACTCGAAAAATGGTTCGATGAAAATTTGACCGCTATGGGACTGAACGGAAAAGAAGTCAGACAATTCAAGGAATACTGGCTCGGCGACCTCGAACACGCAAATTATTATGAGATTAAAATCCTCGGGAATGAGTTTCTTGAAGACAACATGAGACTGGATATTACACCCGCGCCTCAAACGATTCTGCGCCTTAATTTTCATTTCAAGCCCCAAAGCGTAAAAACCGAATTAAGAGCGCCGGAAATTAAAAAGTTCGAAAGGAAAGGCTTCACAGTTGTTGAATGGGGAGGGATTAACGACAAGCAATTTGCTACAAACAATTAGCAGTTAACAATTAGCAGTTAACAATTAACAGCAGCAATAATTTATAGCCCCTCGATAAATCGCGGGGCTATTTTTTCTCTACATTTCCAATTTGATGCCGCTCCTACGGAGCTGACAATATGTTACAACGCTTCCTAATTAATGCCGCTCCTGCGATAATAATCAAATTCACATTATTTTGTTTTATCCATCTCCTTCTTCACGAATTCCTTCAGGAGAGAAGAATCAGGGAACTCCGAAACTGCTTTTTCGAATAGTTCTCCGGCCTTAATTTTATCGCCGTCGTCATCACGTTTCAGATAAGCAATAGTGAGAAAACCGTATGCCATATCTTTTCCCCAGTCGGGATAGTAGGTTTCTTTCTCAACGCGCTTGCCGAAAAGTTCGAGTGATTTCTCGAGAATCGGAACTGCCAATTTAGCGCCGCCTCCGAACATTTCAGGGGTATAGAAAGTCGATATTCCTTCCATAAGAGAAAGACGCGGATTATCCGGCTCCAACTGAGACGCTTTGTTTTTCGCCTCATCCGATTGAGCGGCGATATCATTCATCTTATCGGGCTCATAGACCCATCTGTTAAAGCAGAGAGCGTACCGCAGCACGTAAGAATCTGCAAAGTCATCCCTTACAAGAATGGATTTTTCAACGTTAGCGAATCCCGACTCGGTGTATTTTTTCACCTTGTCTTTATTCGAAGCGTCGTTCATTGAAGCGCTGGCTATCGAATAGTCGACATAAGCGATATAGTAATTTACTATCCACTCGTTTTTTTTCAACTGAAGAATTCTTTCGAACTCCCCTCTCGATTTCAGGAGAGCCTTTTCGTCGAAGGTGTTCAGAGCCGATTTCAGATTTTTCTTCGCTTTTGTGATGGCATCCGTGAAATCGTCGGCGCGGATAACATTAACCGAAATCAAGAAAATTGCCGCCGCCAGTAAAAGTGTTTTTGATAAGTTTTTCATAATATTTAATTAAAGTTGCAATCCCATGCCGAAATAAATCGTACGGAAGTTTGTCGAATTTACCGACCATTTCTGAGAATAATCGAAATTGTAATTATACTCGTACAGGTTTTTTGTATTCAATACATTGTTTAAAGCGGCGAACGCTACGGCGAACCTGCCGAACAGAGCAAAAATATACTGCGCGTTAACGTCTATCCGCGTATATACAGGAAACCTTCCGCTGTTCATTTCGGCATACATCGGAACATACGCGTTCTGAGAGGGGTCATAAATGCTTCCTATAACCGGCGTATATGGCTTCCCTGTGGATATTTTGTATGTCGCTCCCACGGTAAAGTAGTCCGAAATATTATACTCGGAAACCAGCGACAGAGTGTGCGTTATATCATAATCGGCGGAGACCTCGCTCATTCCATCATAGGGCGTTCTCTTCGAGTCGACGTATGAATAAGAGAGCCAGCCGTTGAATTTCGGTTTCAGCCTGATTTTCAGAAACGCGTCTATGCCAACAGTATTTCCTTTTCCGTCTGAAGTATAGTCATAATAATTATATGAATTCGAAACAAGGCTTGTATATCTCTTGTAATAAGATTCCAGTCGAAATATGAAATCATTTTCCCTGTTGTACTCGTACCCGAGTATGTAATGCACAGCCTGTTCGGGTTTTAAATCCGGATTATTTCCGCGCAGGAAGTAAATCAGCGAAGGGAACTGGTGATAAATGCCGGTTGCGGCTTTTATGAAACTGTGTTTGGTCAGCCGGTAAACCACGGAAAGTCTCGGGTCAACAACGGCTTTTTCGGTAAGAGTGTAATAATCGCTTCGCACGCCTCCCTGCAGCATGAAATCATCGCTCAGCCTGTATCTTAATTCCGTATAAAATCCCGCCCTGCCTGACTTCCGAAGAAAATCGAGAGTGTAATAAGGCGCGTTCTCCCTGAGGTTATAAAAATAAACAGGCGCTCTTCCGTTCTCCTTGAAATCGTTGTACTCGTACTCGATGCCTGCGGAGACATCGGTGTTTTCGGTTAACGGCGTCGCGAAATCCGTTCTGACCTTTCCATAGAGCGAATTCGATACGGTATTCAGCACGCCGTATTTGTTCGTTCTATTATCGGAACTGAATGACACGCTGGTGCTGAGAAGGCTTACGTCTGTCGGAGCGAAAGAATATTTCAGATTTGTGAAAACATTTTTCGACTTTCCGGAAAAAAATCCGCTGTATGTCGGGCTTTCGCTTCTTATGCCCATATTGTCATAACTGTAATTGAGATACAACTTGAGCAGTCCTGTATTTGATGTCTTAAAAACCAACGTGCCTCCGAGATTAGACGCGGTCGGCACCGGTTCAAACTCCGTATTGTCATTATTAATTTCTGCGAAAGGTTTAATGAATAACTGCCCTGCCGAAAATGTCGCTCCGAATTTCCCGTCCTTATTCCTGTAAACGCCCGACAGGCCTGCATTTGCGAGCCCGACAAAAGCGAACATGCCTTTTGTCTGCGGCATGTCGTAGGACTGCAAATCGAGAACCGCGGAAAGCACGTTCCCGTATTTCGCGGAAAACCCTCCGCTCGAGAAATTGATTCCTTTCATACCCCACGGATTCACCGTCGAATAAGAAGACGTATTATAATTATCGCCGAACAGAAACGGATTATAAAGCGAAGCGCCGTCGAGGAACGTCAGAACTTCCGAGGGGTCGCCGCCTCTTACGGCTATCCTGCTTCCTTCATCGACCTGATTGGAGCCCGGGAATGTAGTGATTGCGCGGTAAAGATCGGCATCCGCTCCCGGTATTCTCGTTATTTCAAGCGGCGTAAGTGTAACTCTCGAATTCTCGCCCGACGTGAACGAACTCGCGGTAACAGTAATTTCATCGGTTTTGAATTCCGTTCCGCTCAGCGTAACGTCAAGAACAAGCGTGCTGCCTTCTTCTATATCAACGTTCATCTTTCTTTCGCCGAAATCCACGGCGGAGAAAATTATGACACGCCTGCCCGTCTTATCGGTTTCGAACTCATAATATCCTTTTTCATCCGTCGTCGCGCCGTCTATCGTGCCCTCAACCACTACATTTGCGCCTTCAACAAACTTGCCCGTTTTGTTCTTGACGGTTCCCTTTACGACGGATGTCTTTTTAATGCTGTCATTCTGCGAAAAAGCGGATGCAGAAATTAGCAGTATAAAAAATAGCATTAGAATTTTCATAAACAGATTTTCTTTTTTAAACAGCGATGATGATTAAACGGCAATTCCCCTGTTAGAATGGATTAATCATTGTTCCGCATTTTTACCATAATAAAATATGGCTATCTTTTTTCAATGTCAAGTCCTAAACTTAAAATTCATCAATGAAACATATTTATATGTATTAATCGTTCGGGAATTTCATTAATTTTCGTTGTTAGTCAAAGTGTTTAGAACAACATCATACGAGGGAAACGAAATGACGATAATACAAAAAGAGTTCGCTCTCCAGCCAAGGCGGAGAGGATTCCATCTGGTGACATCCGAAATACTGAAACAGATTCCCGAACTTAAGGTAATTACAAAAGGAATCGCTCACGTGATGATAAAGCACACGTCGGCATCTATAACAATTAACGAAAACGCCGACCCTTCCGTGAGAAAAGACATGGAAAATTATTTCAACAATTACGTTCCCGAAGAAATTGATTTGTATTCGCACGCGTCCGAGGGACCCGACGACATGACAGCGCATATAAAATCAGCGCTAATAGGTAACAGCGTAAGCGTGCCCGTTACAAACGGTACGTTAAATCTCGGAACCTGGCAGGGAATTTACCTCTGCGAACACAGAAATGACGGCGGTCCGAGAAATATCACTGTGACAATAATCGGAGAATAGCGCTATTAAAATCATTTGATTTTAAACGCATTAAATATATTTTTCAAATTGAAAATTAATTATGATACCTGAAATGAGACTAAGGAAATTCTTAATCGCCGTTTCGCTGTTTGTCTGCGCCTGTTCCTTTGCTCAGGAACGAATGACCGTAAAGCCGCGCGATTACTATCCACCTGAAATCATCAGCAGCCGTATCTCTCAGGTATATAACCGTAATGGTTTCACCGAATCGGGCGCGTATGCCGTTACGCAATATCCGAACATAAGAGTTTTCTCGAGTGTCTTTAATCAGACTGAGCCCTCGATTGCGCTTTCGCCAGCCAATCCGAACTATTTATTCATAGGAGCGAATACGGATTACGGCATGGGTTATTACTACTCGCTTAATTCGGGAGCCAACTGGTACGGCGGCGACATAATACCCGGGTCGGTTTATTACTCCACGAATCCTTACGTTGCATATTCAACAGCCTCGATTTTATACAATTACTTCGATGATTTCATAGTAACAGACCGTTCAACAAATTCAGGCGCAGTCTGGAATGGGAGGATTGTAGTTCCTTCGGGTTCATCGTTTGATATGAATTCAATTGCGACGGATAATAATCCTGCGAGTCCGTATTACGGAAGAATTTATGTTGTCTGGAGCAACTTCGGCGTATCGCAGCCGAGGGTGGTTGTTTCATATTCAACTGACGGAGGAAACACTTATACTTCCCCGCAGAACGTCGGCTCTCCTCTCGCGAATCATTACGAACAGGGCGCAAAGGTTGTCGTATCGACATCCGGAACAGTGTACTGCGCTTGGGCGACCCCGAACATATCAAATTCGAACATTGAGGATAAGATTGGTTTTTCAAAATCGACTGACGGCGGCGCGACCTGGACAGCGCCGGCCTACCCGCTCACGATTAGCGGAATTAGGGGATATTTACAGCCGACCGGAGTGAGGGTTAATTCATTTCCGTCGCTTGCGATCGACAGAACAGGCGGAACTTTCGACGGAACTCTTTATTTATGCTGGGCGCAGAGAAATCTCGCGCCGGCGGGTTCTGATGCGGATGTATGCCTCAGTTACTCGGTGAACGGCGGCTCGTCCTGGAGCAGCGTAATCAGGGTAAACAACGACGCGCTGAACAACGGAAAGAATCAATTTCAGCCCTGGGCGGCAGTTGACAACACGAACGGAAAAGTATCGGTCGTATTTTACGATAACCGCGATACATATTTCCCGGATTCGTGCGATGTTTTCGCGGCGGTCTCATCCGACCATGGCGGCGCGTTCACGAACATAAAAGTCAGCGACCACCCGCAGAGAATTGCTCCGCTAAACGGTTACGCCGACGGTTATTATTCGGACTATATAGGTTTGACTGCGGCGAACGACGTTTTATACCCTGCCTGGACGGACAGCAGGAACGGTCTTGCGCAGATTTATTCGGCTACGGTTAATCTCGCTCCTTATATTGTTCATACTCCAATTAAGGACACCGAAGTTCTAACAGGACCTTATAATGTTGAGGCAGTCATATATACGTTCGGGAGCACGCTCGCTTCGGGAGAGACAAAAGTATTCTGGGGACGCGGCTCCATTACTGACAGCATAACAATGACAGGTTCGGGAAATAACTGGTCTGCCGCGATACCGGGGAACTCAAGTTCCGCTGCTTACAATTATTATATAAAGACAAAAGACCTTAGCGGAAGAATATCCACTCTGCCGATAAACGCTCCTGCCAATAAATTTACTTTTCAGGCGGGACCTGATAATACAAAACCAGTGATACTTCACAATCCTATTGCAAGTTCTGACTGGACTCACTGGCCTGATACGATTAGGGCGTTTGTCAGCGACAACAAGGGATTGGATTCGGTTTGGGTAAGATGGTACATAAATGAGAATCCGTCTGATATGCGGCAGTTTAAATTAGTAAATGTCACCGGTGATTATTATGCAGGAGCATTCAATTCAGGGACTTCTCAGATTTCGCCTAACGATTCAATAAATTACAGAATAATAGCATCTGACAACTCTTCGAATCATAACAAGGATTCTACGCAGATTTACCGGTTCAGAGTAAGTTCACTGGCTATCGTCAGGCTCGGTACAGGAAACCTGACCGCGTCCTATCCTTACAGAACTTTCTACATGGATTCAAGAACCGATATTTTATACACAGCGTCTGAAATATCGGCGATTTGGGGTAATGCGCCCGCGAGAGTCATGTATCTGGGATTCAATGTTTTAAACGCTTCGCCTCAGGTTATGAACGGGTTAACTGTCAAAATGCAATTGACAAATTTAAACTCACTGACGGGATTCGTGAATTCCG
>CAZOQR010000116.1:0-6947 GCA_964581915.1 uncultured Ignavibacteriaceae bacterium
TTCAATTTAAAATGAAAAGCCCTTTGATTAGGAATCAAAGGGCTAAAACAAATAATGGATTTCCGTTATTACTTCACCGGCAGCAGTTTCTTGGTTTGAATGAAACTGCCCGCTCTCATAGTGTAAAAATAAACGCCCCCGGAAAGCCACGATGTGTTCCGCGGAAAATTGAATTTTCCCGCCGATATGCTTTGAAAGTATTATATTTGTATCGGTTGCTCAGCAGCGCTTCCAGCCTGCGTACAATTTTCCGTTCTTTTTTATGCCGATGCCGCAATAAATTTTCTTTCCTTCGCTTGACCACGTTAACTCAAAACAGTTTCCTTTCGGGGTAATATTCAGATTAAATTTCGAGATTTCTTTCCCGGCAAGACTGTAATATGTTACGTTGTATTCCCCCGCAAAACCATTGATTGATTTGCCCGAGGCAATACCGGTGCCGGCGACAATTCTTCCCTCTTTTAAATAGTGCCAGTCGGCTATGATACGGTTGTTATCCGAATCCAACTTGTATTCCACGATTCCAATGTCGTCCATTATTCAGATTAAAATTAAACCGTCAGGTTAAAGATGTCTCTTTTTTTGCTTACTCCGCTCACGCATACTCAGTAACAAAGTACAGTGTTTTGTTCGGGCATCCGGTTCCCGCCGGTTTGAATTTACCGACTTCTGACCGGAAAATAATTTCTCTTTTGAAAGTACCCGTCACAGAATAATGTATCCCGGGCGGAACAAATACAACTTACTTAAATTATTCAGGTAAAAAAACAGAAAGGAAAAATCTTAAGTAATACGTACAATTTTATTTCGTCAGTTTGTCCTTCCGTTACGGGCTTAGCAGGATGAAAATAGATTGAAATACTTCTGTTAAATGAGTATTTTTATAGATTGTAGCCCGAGTGGCGGAATTGGTAGACGCGCAGGACTTAAAATCCTGTTCTCTGTAAAGGGAGTATCGGTTCGATTCCGATCTCGGGCACACAAGCCTGTTTCATACGAAGCAGGCTTTCTGTTTTTAGGAATGACGCGTCCCGATAAAATCGGGATTGCCTGTCAGGGCAGTATCGGTTCGATGGAGTTTATCCCGATAGCGAAGCGTATCGGGAATCTCGGGCACGAAAAACCCGCGGAGATAATGTCTCCGCGGGTTTTATTTTATAGTGAATTAATACCTATTTCACAAGCGCCATTCTTTTTACGTCAGTGAATTCTCCCGTTTCAAGTTTATAAAAGTAAATGCCGGAAGACAGCCCTGAAGCGTTCCAGTCAACGCTGTAAGAACCCGCCTTCAGGTTTTCGCTCACGAGAGCGTCAACTTCCCTGCCCGTAAGGTCATAAATTTTCAGGCTGGCGTATCCGTCTTTCTTTATCCCGAACTTTATAGTCGTTGATGGATTGAACGGGTTCGGATAATTCTGCTCGAGTGAATACCTGTCGGGAATGTTTCCGGAAACGGGATTGATGCCGGTTGCAGTAGTGAACTTTATTCCCCAGCCCTGTAAGATACCGACATCGCTCGCCGCGTTATCCTTGCAGGTAAGAATCCAGTTTCCCTGAGCGGACGTGTTGAAACTGTTCAACTGCGATACGGTCTTCAGAAAACCCCAGGGCGGAAGGTACGCGTTATCCGTAGGCATATAGGTGAAATCATCCGAGAAAAACGTAAGCACGTTTTTTCCGCCGCCGCCGTTTGTTACAATTATGTTTCTTTCAACTCCGCTCGGCGCTCTCAGGGTTACAATCAGGTCGCCGACATAATAATGCTGTATGGATAAAAACAATTCAAGAGAGGTCACGTAACCCGAAACCCCCTGAATCACAAGCGTGTCCTGCAGTCCTGTCGGGTTGTTGTCGGGAATCGCGCCGAACGGATACTTGCAGTAATAACTCCCGGGGAAAGGATTCGGCGACGCCGCGCGGTTTATTACGGTGCTGTGCGACTGAAACGAACTGTTGTACGGACCCGTAGTGTTGTCGTTATAGTAAGCGCTGAGACGGCAGTTGTTTACGCCCCCGCTGTTAAACGAAGCCGCTATTCCGCTCGTCGAGGTGAAGTTTTTCAGGTTGCCGTCGAAGTTCCAGAGGCACAGCAGTCCTGTCGGTGTCGTAATCGAGCGACCCGAAACAAACATGTTCAGTAATATTTGCTGCTGCGTCAACTGCTGATTCCATATACGCAGTTCGTCAATGTATCCGTAAAACGGCAGGTTGTAGAGCGCGGAACTTCCGATTATCAGCGCATCAGTGTTTGTCGGAAATGTATTCGGTATTATCGAAGTCGAGCCTCCCTGCTTTCCGTTCTTGTAGAACCTGACCTGGAAAGTTGACCCGGATGTCATCCACGTAACGGCGATGTGGTTCCATACATTCGGCGTGAGAGCCTGTCCCGTAGAGTTTAACGCCACGTTCGTGCCGGTGCCGAAATACAGTTTTCCTCCCGGAGCCATACCCAGTATGAATGATAAAGACGAGAGGCTGCTGCCCTTAGAAAGAAATATCTGTTCCGTCGAAACCGAGGAAGGTCTTATCCACATCTCTATGCTGCCGTCGCTCGATTGATTGAACACCGTGTTCGAAGATACGGTAAGATAATCGTACTGCGCGCCGTTGAACTTCATCGCGAAGTTATACGGAATCGGCACGCCGAGAGTCGTTTGTGTCGAAGCAGCGCTGCCGACGTAAGTTCCGTGGTGATATCCGAAGTAATCGTAAAATGTCGTTCCCGACGAATTGAAAGTCCACGTCGAAACAAGCCCGGTGTAATATGAGCCGTACGTCATGCTCTCCCAGGAATTCGCGTCTTCGCCGTCGCCGAGACCGACGAATCTGTTGCACGCTATCTGATTAGCGGTTCTCGAGCGCTTCCACAGCCTTACTTCGTCAATCGTTCCCTGAAAGACGTATGCGGGAAAAGCCTGGCTGCCGCCGATTCTTATGGCGTCCGTGTTAACGTAGAATGTGGCGGGTGCGGTTAACGAGGCTCCGCTTATCGCCCCGTTTATGAAAAACGTAACCGTGTAATTTGCCGCCTTGCTCCAACTGACAGCAACGTGCGTCCATACATTTGCGGACAGTACGGCGCCGTCGTTGTTAAAAAATTCCGTGCTTCCGATTCGAAGGAACAACTTTCCGCTCGAGCCGTAAATGCCGAATAGATAAGAGACGTTTGTTGAAGCGCCTTTCGAAATTATGCTCTTGGTAGTTCCCGTTACAGATGTCGGGTTTATCCACGCTTCCAGAGTACCCGCCGTATCGATGTTAAAATCCGTGTGGCTCGGAACGTTCCCGTAACTTATCGTGAGACCAAGTCCTCCAAGATATGAATTGTGATTTTGTATTCCGTACTCGTCCGTTAATATCTGTCCGCGGAGAATTGCCGTTGATAAGAAGAATAAAATGATTAATGAAAAGTAAAAACCCTTTTTCATGAGACCCCCTACGTAAGGTTAGAAAAAATTTTTTATTACTTTTCGTAATATACAAAAAGAATTGTAATTTGTTAATCCTATTGTTCGGTGATTTTTTTCGGGCCGTGCTTGAAACTGCGGATAAAACAGGATGTTACTTTCTCATATATATAAGTATTGCCGATATGTCCGAGGGCCTGACGCCCGCTATTCGCGCCGCCTGTCCGATTGAGCGGGGTTTTATCTTCATCAGTTTGTCGAGCGCTTCGGATGATATTGATTTTATTTTTTCGTACTTGAAGTTCTGCGGAATTTTCAGATTCTCGTTTCTCTCAAAACTCTCCGCCTGCTCTTCCTGTCGTTTTATGTATCCTTCATACTTGATTTCAATTTCTATTTGCCCCAGAACATCGTCGTGTTTTTTCAGTTCATCCGCCAAACCAATGCCGGCAAAGGTTTCCAGCGATATCAAATCCTTTATCGATACCTCGCTTCTCCTGAGAATGCTCGAAAGAAAATCGTTCTGAGAAACCGGGCTTGAGTTTTTATTCATCAGCATTGCATTTACGGAATCAGGACTAATAGTATGCGACTTGAAATATGTCACGCCTTCCCTGATTAATTTCCTCTTTTCGTTCAAATAAATTATATACTTCTCCTCGACAAGACCGAGTTCTCTTCCCTTTTCCATCAAACGCAAATCCGCGTTGTCCTGCCTTAACATAAGCCTGTATTCCGCTGACGAAGTGAACATCCTGTATGGTTCATCCGGCACCTTTATTATTAAATCATCTATCAAGACCCCGATATAAGCCTCGTTCCTTTTTAAAATAAATGGCTCTTTTTTCAGTAATTTAAGTGCTGCATTTATACCTGCCGCCAGACCCTGAGCCGCCGCCTCTTCGTAGCCCGAAGTGCCGTTAATCTGCCCTGCGTTATACAATCCTGAAACGATTTTCGTCTCAAGAGTCGGAAAAATCTGGAAAGTCGGGAAGAAATCGTACTCGACGGCATAGCCCTGCTTCAATAACCGGACATTTTCGAGTCCGGGAACAGTCCGGGCGGCTTTTTCCTGTACTTCAAAAGGAAGACTGGTTGAAAATCCGTTCATATAAATCGTGTCGCCGTCGAGCGTTTCCGGCTCGAGGAAAATCTGGTGCCTCGGCTTATCCGAGAAACGTGAAATTTTATCCTCTATGGACGGACAATAACGCGGACCGACGCCTTTTATCCTGCCCGTAAACATCGGCGAGTCGTCAAACCCTGTTCGAAGTATATCGTGAGTCTTTTCGTTCGTGTGCGTAAGATAGCAATCAATTTGTTTCTGCGCCGGAAATATCTTTTTATCGATTACCGTTCTGAACGAAAACGGAGAGGGGTTTTCATCTCCGGGCTGAATTTCCGTCTTTGAAAAATCAATAGTGTTCTTGTCCAGCCTCGGCGGCGTTCCCGTTTTCAGACGTCCCGTAATGAAACCCATTTTGCGAAGACATTCTGACAATCCGGTCGCCGATCTTTCATCCATTCGTCCGCCCTCAATGGTATTTTTTCCTGTGTGCATAACCGCGTTCAGAAATGTACCTGACGTGATGATAACCGACCGGCAGGAATATTCATAACCGAGTTCTGTTTTTATTCCTTTCACGAAATATTTATAGTCTCCGTCCCCCTCGAATTCTCCGACAAGAATTTCCTTGACCATATCCTGAATTATCGTGAGCCCGTTTCTCCTTTTTAAATACTCTGCCGCATGAATTGAGTAAAGGTTCTTGTCCGACTGGCACCTTGGCGACCAGACGGCCGGACCTTTTGATTTATTCAGCATCTTGAATTGAATTCCCGTTTCATCCGCGAGAATTCCCATAACCCCGCCGAGCGCGTCTATTTCTTTTACAAGATGCCCTTTCGCGGTTCCGCCTATCGCTGGATTGCAACTCATTCTTCCGATTGCATTAACATCCATCGTCACGATTCCAACTCGAAAACCCATTTTTTCCGCTGCACAGGACGCCTCAATCCCGGCGTGCCCGGCGCCAATTACTATAATATCGTAATATTTATCCGCTTTTTCTGTCAAATTTTGCGTTTTTTGCTGATAATTGTTTCACGTGAAACAATCCCTGTCTAATAAAACTGTTTCACGTGAAACATCGTTCCTTTCCTTCTAATATAACCAGTTTGTCCTGTCCAAACTCCTGTATTGAACCGCTTCGCTTATATGCGCCGCGCCTATTTCATCCGAGCCTGCAAGGTCGGCGATTGTTCTTGCTACCTTCAGAATTTTATCATAAGCCCTGGCAGACAGCCCGAGTTTCCCGGTCGCTGTTTTCAGAATTTCTTCGCTTTCTTTGTTCAGGCTGCAAAATTGTTTCAACTCTTTCGACCCGATGTTCGCGTTTGAGTATATTCCCTTCAGATTCTTGAACCGTGCGCTTTGAATGTCTCTCGCCTTCATTACTCGCTCTCTGATGACCGCCGATTTTTCGGATTCCTTCTTGCTTGAAAGGTCCTTTATGTTCACGGGATTAACGTGTATGTGTATGTCTATCCTGTCTAAAATCGGTCCGGATATCTTCGAAAGGAATTTCGTTATGTCGTAATCCCTGTACATGTTCATTTCCTTCTGGGTTCCTGCCGGCGTCGGATTCATCGCCGCCACAAACATAAAATTGCTCGGGTACTGAACCGTGATTTTCGCCCTCGATACGGTAATGACCCTGTCCTCAAGGGGCTGGCGAAGAACTTCAAGCACGTTTTTCTTGAACTCCGTAAGTTCGTCGAGAAATAAAACTCCATTGTGCGCGAAAGAAATTTCACCCGGCTTCGCGTTCACTCCCCCGCCGACAATTGAAACGTCGCTTGCGGTGTGATGCGGGGACCTGAACGGACGCGCAGTAATTACAGGCGTTCCGGGCGGGAGTATTCCCGCTATCGAATGTATCTTCGTTGTTTCAAGCGCCTCTTCTCTCGTCAGAGGCGGAAGTATTGACGGCAATCGCTTTGCAAGCATTGTCTTTCCCGAACCGGGCAATCCTATCATTATTATGTTATGCCCGCCTGCCGCGGCAATTTCCATCGCGCGCTTAACTTCATCCTGACCTTTCACGTCTGAAAAATCAAGCAGGTATTCCCTCTCAGTCCTGAAAATTTCTTTTTCTTCGACAGTATGCGGAACCACGTCAAGTTCACCGTTCAGAAAGTTCACGACTTCCGTTAAATTCTCGAAAGGATAAATGCTGACCCCTCCGACAATTGCGCCTTCGTCCGCGTTGCTCCGCGGAATAATCAGACCGTCAAAATCCTGCTTCCTCGTTTCAATGGCAATCGGCAGGATTCCCGCCACGTGTCTGATTTTTCCGTCAAGCGATAATTCTCCGAGTATTATGTAATTCTTGACTTTATCCGGCTTCACCTGCCCGGTCTCAGTGAGTATGGCAATCGCAATCGGCAGGTCAAGCCCGGAGCCTTCCTTCTTGACGTCTGCGGGCGAAAGATTAATCGTTATTCTTTTGCCGCGCGGAAAATCGAAACCCGAATTCT
>CAZOQR010000116.1:7047-8939 GCA_964581915.1 uncultured Ignavibacteriaceae bacterium
GGCGAAAGATTAATCGTTATTCTTTTGCCGCGCGGAAAATCGAAACCCGAATTCTTTATTGCCGCCGAAACCCTGTCTCTTGCCTCCTTTACCGTATTGTCAGGCAGTCCGACCACAGCGAAACTCGGCTGCAAAGCCGAATCGAGGTGCGTCTCAACGCGTATCGTGAACGCGTCAACGCCGAAAGTAGCCGAGGTAAATATTTCGGTTATCATATTGTTTAATCAATATGTTAATGTTAGTTCTTCTTCTTGAAAACCAGCGATACGGGGACCCCCGAGAAACCGAAATGCTCGCGGATTTTTTTCTCCAGATATCTCTTGTAGTTCTCGGTAATGAGGTTCGGTTCATTTGAAAAAAATCCGAATACGGGCGGCGAATGTTTCAGTTGTGTTACGTAGTTGATTTTAATTTCCTTCCCCCTTGATGCCGGCGGAGGCATTTTCCTTATTTCGTCGAACATCACTTCGTTTAAAGCGGATGTTTTAATCTGTTTCGCGCGCTCTTCGTAAACGGACACCGCCTCCTCTATTACCTTGTGTATCCGCTGTTTCGTAAGCGCGGATATGAAAACGAAGCGCAGAAAATTATAACTCTTAAGGTGTTCCGATATCTTGTTCTCGATTATGACGGATGTCTTTGAATCTTTTTCTATCAGGTCCCACTTGTTCACGACAATCAGCAGCCCCTTCTTTCTGCTGAACACGTCTTCGATTATCTTGACGTCCTGCTTGTCGAGCCTGAAGTCGGAATGTTTGAGGTCGGATACTTTTCCCATTCCTTCCATTATGAGAGTAGCGTCGATTACGAGCACGGCTACGTCGCATCTTTCAATCGACTTGTACGTTCTCACGGTTGAAAAGAAATCGAGCGATTCGTTCTTCTTTATCTTGCTTTTCCTTCGAAGCCCCGCGGTGTCAATAAGCAAGAGGGTTTCGCCGTGGTACTTGATTTCGGAATCGATTGAATCGCGCGTCGTTCCGGGTATGTCCGTAACTATGTTCCTGTCCTGTTTCAGTATGGCGTTTACTATCGACGACTTGCCCGCGTTAGGGCGCCCGATTACCGCGAACTTGATTCGCGAGTCTTCGGTCTCTTCAACTTCTCCGAAGTCTTTCACGATGTCGTCGAGCAGGTCGGCGACGTCTTTTCCAGAAAGAGCGGAAATGCCGTACGGGTCGCCGAGTCCGAGACTATAAAATTCGTTTATGTTAAGTTCTTTTCTTCCGCTGTCAATTTTATTAACGACGAGAAAGATTTGCTTTCCGTGCGAATATTTCCTCAGGTTGTTCGCAATCTCGCTGTCAACGGGATGCGGGCCGCTCTCCCCGTCGCACACGAATATTACCTTATCCGATTCCTCTATCGCGATTTTTACCTGTTCGCGAATGTGCTTGTTGAAATCCTCGTCGGAATTCGGAACGAATCCCCCCGTATCTATAAGAAAGAATTTCCTGCCTGTCCATTCAGCCTCGCCGTAGTTCCTGTCGCGCGTAACGCCGCTCTGCGCGTGAACTATAGCAATGCGCTTTCCCATTATCCTGTTGAACAGGGTTGACTTACCTACATTCGGTCTTCCAACAATCGCGACAACGTTTTCCATTAAATTAATTTTAGATACGGTTTTCCTTATACCAAAAAATACAAATATTTAAGTTCATAAAAACTGGTAAAGTCTTTCTTTCTTCGGCGAGCGCGTAAAAAAAGGCGGGAGCAAACGCTTCCGCCTCGTTATACAAATGCTATACGGCATCAGCCCTTAGATGGTATTCTCGAAACTATCCATTCGAGGAAGGAACTCTGGTTTCTTGTCTGTATCCAGAGCGTACCAGTGCCATTGAATTCCGCCACGAGACCCTCGCCGCTGAACAGTGTCGATTTCAGGCCGCCGA
>CAZOQR010000117.1:0-8845 GCA_964581915.1 uncultured Ignavibacteriaceae bacterium
CGGCAAATCCGCCGGCTCGTCTTCCGGCGCAGAGAATATTTCCCGGCTCTCAGCCGGCTCAGGTTTCGAAGCCTGAAAAATCGAATGAATGCCCGCGCTCTTTTCAGCGTCCGAATGCCTGAATCTGCCGAAATCAAAATCCGTTGATTTGCCCGCTGTTGTATGCTCGAGAATTTCGGTTTTGTTTCCTGTTCCCGCGGCGAAAGACATATCGAACGTAATGTTGCTTCCCCTCAGCGCGTCTTTTACGGTTTTCCTTATAAAGCCGAACATCGCGCCTTCATCCTCGAATTTAACTTCAAGTTTTGACGGATGCACGTTCACGTCAACCTTGCGCGGGTCGATTTCTATGAAAAGAAAGAAGGAAGGGTAGTTTCCTTTTTCTATAAGGTCGTCGTAACCCGAGTAAACGGCGAAGTTCAGGTTCTTGTTCGTGAAGAATCTTTTGTTTAGGTAGAAGAACTGGTCCTGCTTCGCTTTCTTCGTGAATCCGGGTTTCGAGATGAAGCCGTTAAGTTTAACGAGTTGATTGCCTGAAGATATAACGATTAACGAATCCGAAAATTCCTTGCCGAAGAGTTCCTCGATACGAAGTTGCAGTGTGGCGGGTTTCAGGTCGAAAATAATCTCGTCGTTATTGTAAAACCTGAACACAATGCCCGGATTGGAAATCGCGAGCCTTACGAAAGTATCGTAAATGTGCCTGAACTCCGTCTGGTTTGATTTCAGAAAATTTCTTCTGCCGGGAGTATTATAAAAAATATTTTTTACGGATACGGAAGTGCCGGGCTCAATGTTCGCTTTCGAGACTTCTTTCACATCGTTGCCTTCTATTTTAACGAGCGCGCCGAGTTCTTCGCTTCTGAGTCTTGTTTTCAATTCGACCTGTGAAATTGCGGCAATCGAGGCGAGCGCTTCGCCCCTGAATCCGAGGGTTTTTATATTCTCGAGGTCGTCGTAAGTTGATATCTTGCTTGTGGAGTGCCGCAGGAACGCGAGTTTAGCGTCTTCCTCGCTCATTCCCGAGCCGTTGTCAATCACGGAGATAAGCGTTTTTCCGGCGTCCTTGATAAGGACGGAAATTTCGGACGCGCCCGAATCGATTGAGTTTTCGATTAGTTCCTTTACGACGGATTCGGGTCTTCCGACGACTTCACCCGCCGCGATTTTGTTGTACAGGTGCTGGGGCAGTATTTGAATCCTGTTATTCAATCTTCGAGATAATTTTATGCGCTTTTCTGTGTTTCGACACGTGGTATACCCTGTCGTTTGAAATTATGCTGATGTTACCGTCGGGTTCAAGCATCGCGAGTTTAACATCCGAAACTGATTCTATGCTGTGCTCTCTTATTGCCGATTCGAGTTCGGCGGTCGTTATCTTTTCCCTGTCGAGGTTTCTTTTTACTATTTTACCGTCGTGTACGAGAAGCACGGGCTCGTCATTAATAAGCAGGTTCACTTTCCTGCTTTTGAAAGCGAAGAGTTTCAAAAGCATATTAACGAGAAAAAGCGAAGCGGCTGCTACTATGCCGCCGAGGAGCGAAGAATCGGGACCTACCATCGCGTTCTGCACCGAGTTGCTGAGCAGAAGAATGAAAACGAGGTCGATAACCGAAATCTGCGACAGTTCACGCTTGCCGAATATCCTTATCGCGACTATTATGAAAAGATAAACGACAACGCTTCTGATTACTATTGAATATATTCCTTCCGGCATTATTTTTCTCCGAAAATAGCGTTTACGAAATCCTCGCTGTCAAAGACCTGAAGGTCGTCGATTTGCTCGCCGACGCCGATGAAACGCACGGGAATTTTCATTTCGTTGTTGATTTTCACGACTATGCCGCCTTTCGCGGTTCCGTCGAGTTTTGTAAGAATTATTCCCGTGACTTTACCGAGAGCCTTTGAGAATTCCTTCACCTGATTGAGTCCGTTTTGTCCCGTCGTGGCGTCGATAACTATAAAGATTTCGTCGGGAGTATCTTCAACGACTTTCCGCATCACGCGCTGAATCTTCTTCAATTCCTCCATCAGGTGCGACTTGTTATGAAGTCTGCCGGCGGTATCAATTATTACGACGTCGGTATTTCTTGAAACGGCTGCTTTCATCGTATCGAAAGCCACTGACGCGGGGTCTCCGGTATCAGGATTCTGAATTATGTCGACGCCTGCGCGTTTCGCCCAGATTTCAAGTTGCTCGTTTGCCGCAGCGCGGAAAGTATCCGCGGAGCCGATGAGCACCGATTTACCGGCTTTCCTGAAATTGTAAGCGAGTTTGCCGATTGAAGTAGTCTTTCCCACGCCGTTAACTCCGACGACCATTATAACGAAAGGTTTTTTCGGCAGTTCGAATCCGAAAGAACTGAACGATGAAGTCGATACGGCGAAAATTTTTCTTACTTCGTTTTTTATAAGCGCATTAAGTTCTTCGTCGGTTTCGTACCTGTCTTCTTTCGCTCTATCCTTTATGTTCTCTATAAGAGTTCCGACCGTGTCATAGCCGATGTCGGAAGACAGAAAAATTTCCTCGAGCTCATTCAGAAATTCCTCATCGATTTTTTTTCTCGCGTTAACGAGCCTGTTAATCTTTCCGAACAAATCATCTTTAGTCCTGTTTAAGCCTTCCTTAAGTCTTGTAAATCCAATCTTGTCAAGAAACGACATTATTCCTCCGGATATTTAAAATAGTTTTGTTAAGTTCTTTGCAATTATCATTCTCTGCACTTCCGAAGTGCCTTCTCCTATAGTAACGAGTTTCACGTCCCTGTAAAGTTTTTCGACGGGGAATTCTTTAATGAACCCGTATCCGCCGTGAATCTGCACGGCTTCGTTAGCCGCTTTCACGGCTACTTCGCTCGCGAAGAGTTTAGCCATTGACGAAGCGGTGTTTATGTTCTCGCCAGCGTCTTTCATAACAGCGGCTTTCATTATTAGCAGTCTTGCAGCGTCGGCTTCTGTGGCGAGTTCGGCAATCTTGAACTGTGTTGCCTGAAATTCGCTAAGCGGCTTACCGAACTGTTTTCTCTGCTTCGAGTATTTTATTGAATTTTCAATCGCGCCCTGCGCGATGCCGAGAGAGAGCGCGGCTATCGCGATTCTTCCGCCGTCGAGAATTTTAAGCACCTGCCTGAATCCTTCGTTTTCCTTTCCGATGAGATTCTCTTCGGGAATTTCAACGTTCTCGAAAATAAGTTCCGCCGTGTCCGAAGCCCGCATTCCGAGTTTGTTTTCCTTCTTGCCGATTTTAAAACCGGGCATGCCCGGTTCGAGAATGAAAGCGGATATACCGTTTTTAGGGTCTGCCCTGTCCGTTACCGCGGTCACGACGTAAACGCCGGCAACGGTGCCCTGGGTGATGAACATCTTGCTGCCGTTAAGAATATACTTCCCGTTTTTTTTCTCCGCGAAAGAAGACATCGACGCGGCGTCGCTGCCCGAAACATTTTCGGTCAGTCCCCAGGCGCCCAGTTTCTTACCTGATGTAAGGTCAGGCAGATACTTCTTTTTCTGTTCTTCGTTCGCGAAAGAGTATATGTGGTTCGTGCAAAGCCCGTTATGCGACGCGATAATGAGCCCGACCGAAGGGTCGATCTTCGATATTTCTTCTATTATGAGCGCGTATTCAACCGTGCTGAACCCCGCACCGCCGTATTCTTCGGGAAAAATTATTCCGAGGAAACCCATATCGCCGAGTTTTCCGGCGATATCCGCGGGAAACTCTTGCGATTCATCGTATTTCATAACGAACGGCGCGATTTCCTTTACGGCAAAGTCTCTCGCGAGTTTTTGTATCTCTTTCTGGTGTTCAGACAGTTTAAAATCCATAGAGAAAATTAAATAAATTAGTTTTTAAGTTAAATGATTTTAATCATTTAAACAATTGAAAGTGAATAAAATTCAGAGTTTTAACGCATGCGAAGGAGAATCCCGGGAAGCGGATGAGTTTAACCGAAGAATCTCAGATTCAAACCGCGCAGGAATGATTTAAAGAATCTTAATATCGATACAGGTTATGTTTTTCTCTACGTTGGTTAGTCGGTTTTAGATTATGAATTGTGTTTTGTAAAATACTCCGGAATAAACGGCAGGGGAACGAAAAATGCAATAGAAAAAAAAATGATATTAACGCTGAAAAATCTTGCATATTATTCATTATTTATTTAGATTATAAAAAAATAAGAGTTCGGGGTAAAATAAGAGACCATCGGTCGATTATAATACTGATATAAACTACAATTTCCATTTCTGAACACTGATATAACCGACCCGAGAAAAGAATCGTATATTTTTCATTAATTAAACCATAGGGAGATAAACTATGAAAAAAATCAAGTTACTCTTTTTGATTTCTTTGCTGTATTTTTGCGCTGGTTATGTTTTTGCTCAGGATGACATTGGTCCTGATACAAGGGTGAACGTACCGGGTAACTGGGGAATCAGCCCCTCGGAAATAAACGAACTGCAGAATGTAGTTCAGGACACGAGGGTTCCCGAATATCTTTTACGTGAATACAACGCTGCCAAGAGGAACGGCAACGAGAGCGAGAAGATGCGTATTGGCACGCAGATAGATACTTATCTGGGCGTCCCGCTTCCATCAACGGATCCGAACACTGTTCCTGTAACCGAGCCGAACAGGCCGCCGTTCAACACGGACTGGGGAATCGGGGATATCAGGATTCACAACGGGGACGTAGCGTATTCCAGCGGTTTCAGGCAGTATGACCTTAAGCAGGGAGAAGACGGTAATCTTTATCTCGTTGTGAACCGCAGGAACGTGTCGGGCATAAACGGAATCTTTTTTGTTTATAAGTCAACAAACGGCGGAAGGAACTGGCTGTACGTCAGCGGCGCTCAGAACACGGGTTCGTACTTCGGACAGGTCTCGATGATAGTAGAGCCGAGGAGCAATACGAACATGGATTCGACGAGAATAATGGTTTATTATACCTCGAGTTCAAGTTCATCGATGGATAACGCGGGTCTGTACGTTACGTCATTCAGAAGAGACGGAACGGGTTGGCAGAACTTCACAGTCGGCACGCCAGGTTCGGGTAATAAGTTTCAGTATCCGTCAGCGTGCAGCGACGGAATGTATTATAACTCGGCGACATACATGCACTGCATCGTGATGGAAGTCACGAACGCGAACGCTATGGTGTCGTTAAGACATTACAGAACGACGAACTGGTGCGAAACACACGCGTCGTCGACAATCAATACCTCGTACAGCGACTTCTTTCCGTCCGCGGCATTCTGCCAGAAGAACGGCACTGACTCGATTTATATCGCGGTTGAAAGACGTCTGACGGCGAACGAATATGAAATCAGGGTGCTGACAACGCCCGATTCGCCGACGACTACGTATTACGTATATTATCTTACGGCGGCTTCGACGGGAACAAAATATGAGAAACCCTGTCTTACAGTACAGCAGGAGCAATATACCACACCGAGGAAAATTTTAATAACATCCACGAAGGACAGTTCGTATAGAGCGGCGAGGTATCACGGCTCGACCAACGGAGGAAGTTCCTGGTCGGTAAACTACACGCTGGGACCGACAACGCAGAAATCGGATTTCACGTGGTGCAATTCGGATTCGCTGTCGCTCGGCGGCGGTTATTTTGTCGCGGCGTATGTTGACACGGACGGCGATTCGGTAACCGTGCGCAGGGGAATACTCGGCAGCATGGGCAGTTACTGGTACAAGAGAAACAGTTACCAGAGCACCGGAACTCTGCCGCCGGTCGTAGCGATATACAAAACCGGAACGAATAAATACGCGGCTTTCGCTTACGCGGGTTCCGGTCCGTCAGATATATATTTCAATCAGGAAAACCTTCCGGCCGTCGGCATAGAGCAAATCGGAACACTGACACCGGACAAATTCAATCTTGAGCAGAATTATCCGAATCCGTTCAATCCGGTAACGAGAATACAATTCAGCGTTCCGGTTAACGGTTTCGTGAACCTGACAGTGTTTGACATACTCGGTAGGGAAGTATCCGTGCTCGTGAGCGAAAACCTTAAAGCAGGCTCGTACGCGTACACGTTTGACGCCGCGGGTCTCGTTTCGGGTGTATATTTCTACAAAATAACAGCCGGGGATTTCACTTCGGTTAAGAAGATGATTCTCGTGAAATAATCTTAATAATTTAAGTTATAAGGGCGGTCACAAGACCGCCTTTTTTTTATTCATCTCAAAGTTTTGAAAATCCCGGCGTCCTGCTCAAGACAGGTTCGATTAGTTGTCAGACAAAAAAATGTTGTCTATTTAAGAACATTTTTATTTATATTATTCAGTAAGACCGTTGTTTTCCCCTTTATAAGGACGGTTTTTTCAAGGAAAAAAATTGTTTAACTTTTAATATAAACGGTTATGAAGAAACTTACAATTTTTACCTCATTAGTCATCACATTTTTTATTTTCGCTTTTGGTTTTCCCGGCGATAAATCCGACAAACTTCTGGTGAATAACGTTGTTATTCAGTTTGAAGCGACTAACGGCAACGGGAACAATCTCTGGCTCGATAATTTTTCGTTCGGCATGCGTTACACGAACGACCTCACTATTCCGACGCTTGGATTGAACGACAAGAATTATCTGATGCCGGGCGTGAATTCGACGACGATATCACCGGTTGTAACCGTGCTCAACGCGGGCAGGGGCGCTTCTTCCGGCGCGTCAATAACCCTGACGGACGGAGGTTCATACACTTCGACGAAGAGCGTCGGCTCGGTTTCGGGCGGCGCGACAATGAATGTCACGTTTGACCCGATTACATTCAACATCAACGTCGCGAGAAACCTGAAAGCGTACATTACCTGGGGCACAGACCAGAATCACGCGAACGACACGCTGGCTCAGTCCACCGTGTTTCTCGCGGGAGTTCAGAAAAAGATTCTCTTCGAAGCGCATACGAGCACGACCTGCGGTCCCTGCGCATCGCAGAATCCTTATCTCGACGCCTTCATTCAGAATCATTTCGATTCTATAGTTCCGATCAAGTATCACGTGTGGTGGCCCTCACTCGGCGACCCGATGTACGCGGTAAACATTCCGCAGCAGCGCGTGAGAACGCTGTACAATTCGGTGAGCGCGGTTCCGACACTTCAGATTGACGGCGTGCACCAGCAGATAAGCGCGTACTCGACAGAGTCGAACCTTCTGAATCCGTTCAACACGAGGCGTTCGAAAGCATCACCAATCGGACTGTCGGTCACGGACACCAGACTTCCCGGCGATACGATAAAGGCGACGATAACGATAAACGTCGTATCGGCTCTGCCTTCAAACATAGATTACAGACTTAGAATCTGCGCGATTGAAAGAACGATAACTTACTCCACTCCTCCGGGCTCGAACGGCGAGACTGTTTTCCACGACGTGTTCAGGTACATGTATCCGAACTCGGACGGAATATCGATAAATTACACGCCGGGCACTTACACGGTGGAATACAAGTACAAGAGAGACGCGAACTGGGTGGACTCCGTTCTTTATACCGCGGTTTTCATACAGGACGAATACTCGCACGAAATAATCAACGCGGCGAAGGCAAGAAATTATTATCACGACAAGATTACGCTTCCGCCGGTTACGGATAACACGATACAGTCCGCGTCGTATGAATTCCCCGGACAGCAGCCGCTGAGCGTTTCAAACGGAATCGCCGTAGAGACGATGGAAAGCACGTTCCCGCCGAACGGTTGGAAACTAATAAACAACGATTTCAACTTCACGTTCTGGCAGTACATTTACGCGGCGGTGGGCGGACCTTCGTTCCCCGGAGCAAGGGCGATTCGGTTAAGCCTTTATTCATACGCGGATAACATCGGAACGACTGACGTGATTAAAACGAAGGTGTACAACAACGTAAGTCCGTCCGACACGATTTCATTCGACTGGGCGTACGCGCAAAGACCCGGTTATACGGACAGGCTGACTGTCAAGATATCTACGGACGGCGGGAACACTTTCCCGTTCACGATATTCGACAGAAGCGGCTCGGTGCTCGCGACTGCGGGAACATCGACGTCGAGTTTCGTGCCGAATTCTTCACAGTGGGGAACATTCTCCGTATGTTTCGCGAACGCAACCGACGTGAACAACAACGGAGTATTGACTCCTCGCGTTTTCAGGCTCGAACAGAATTATCCGAACCCGTTCAATCCCGTAACGAGCATTAAATTCGACCTGCCGAAGAACAGTTACGTCACGCTGAAGGTATACGACGTGATGGGCAGGGAAGTCAGCGTGCTTAAAAACGAGGAAATGAAAGCCGGCTCACACGACGTCAGTTTTGACGCGTCGAACCTGTCATCGGGTATTTATTTTTACAAGATGACGGCAGGCGATTTCGTTTCGATAAAGAAAATGGTTTTCGTGAAATAGCGCGCCTGCGGATTATATCGCGGCCGGAAATTTGAAAAAGATTTAGTGAAGTAATATAATTTCTCACCCATTCTCGAAAGCGGCTCGACCGGGCCGCTTTCTTTTTTTTATAAAAATTTAGGCAAAGGCGCTGATATTCTCTGATTATTCCGAGCAAGAGCGTTCACCACTAAGACGCAAAGAGCGCCAGGAAAAACTTCTTATGCATTCACCACTAAGGCACTAAGCACACTAAGAAAAAATCTTTTCATATATTTATCACTAAGACTACTAAGCACACTAAGAAAAAAACTTTTATATAATTATCACTAAGATCTCTAAGCACACTAAGAAAAAATCTTTTCATCTATTTATCACTAATATCACGAAGTAAACTAAGAAAAAAACATTTTATATATTTATCACTTAGGGCGCTAAGTACACGATGAAATAATTGAGCATATTTAC